>JAFALX010000405.1 GCA_019234035.1 Candidatus Dormiibacterota bacterium
TTCGCCGGCGACTACGTCGAGGCGATGCGACTGATGCTGCAACAACCGGAGCCGGACGACTACGTCGTCGCCACCGGCGAGGCGCACAGCATTCGCGAGTTCCTCGAGCTCGCGTTCTCGTATGCGGGGCTCGACTGGAAGCAGCACGTCGTCACCGACCCGCGCTTCATGCGTCCCGCCGAGGTCGACTCCCTCATCGGTGACGCAACCAAGGCGCACGAGAAGCTCGGCTGGCGTCCCACGATGACGTTTCGCGAGCTGGCCGAGGCGATGGTCGACAATGACCTGGCGCTGCAGCGCGCCAACCTCGAACACAGTGCCCGCGCTTAAACGAAAACGAGCCCTGCAGCAGCAAGGCCCGTGATCTCTGCAATGAGGTGTGTCAGGCGGGAGTGCGGCGCCTGCGATTGAGCGTGAGGTAACTCGCACCGGCGAGCATGATCGCGCCGGCGAGCGTGAGCCCGGCGATCAGCCAGCCGTTCGGGCCTGGCGGGTTGGTGCTGGTGAATGGCAGCGTGCCGCCCCCGCCCGCGTTGGCCGCGTTGACGTTCACGGCCGCGGACGCGCTGACCGTGCCGCTGGTTGCCACGACCGACCCGCTTCCGGACGCGTTGCTCGCGCATGACAGTGCCGTGCTGACGAACCCGCCGCCGGACGTGGTGCCGCTCGCCGGCGAGAGCGAGCATCCCGACACCGGGTCGAGAGCGAACGTCACGCTCAGGCCGTCGACGCCGTTGCCGCCCGAGTCCACGAACTCGAACGCGTACGTGCAGTTGTTGCCCTGCGTCACGTTGGCGCAGCCACTCGTCACCTTCGCCGTCGCCGGCGGAGATGGATATGCAAACGCGATCGTCTGCGACGTCACAAACACCGCCGCAACACCCAGAGGGGCAGTCAGACCAATGAACCGCCGCGCGCGCATCTTCAACACCTCGGAAACTGACGAAGTCGTCCGCAAGCTACCATCGGGCCGCTCCGGCGCCCCCTGCGAAGTTGTGACGGAATGGCATCATCCGGCGGCGCCGCCCACCGGGCGCGAGCTCTCGCGGGGCGCACCGTTGGGAGCCTGTGGCGCGACGACCCGCTGATACTCGGCGGGCAGGCGCGCCGGCTCGGGCGTCGCACCGTTGGCGCTCGGCTGCGCCCCGGACTCGTTCGGCGACTCGGCGTAGTAGTAGTAGTAATCGGGCTTGCGCGGTTCCTTCGCGCGATTCAGGACAACGCCGATCACGTTCGCGCCGACGCTGCGCAGCGTTTCGATGGTCGCCTGCGTCTGCGTGGCGTTGGTGCGCCCGGCGTCCACGACGACGAGGGTCGCCGACGCCTCCGCCGCGAGGTTCAGCGCGTCGGGCACCGCGTCGATCGGCGGGGTGTCGACGACGACGAGATCGAACGCGCTCTCGAGCCCATGGAGCAGCAGCGCCGCGCGCCGCGATGCCAGCAGCTCCGACGGGTTCGGCGGGATGGTGCCGGCGGTGATCAGTGTGAGGTTGGGCTGCGACGTCGCCCGCGCGCTGCGCAGTGAGAGCTTCTCACCGGGACGCACCGACATGATGAGCTCGCTCATGCCGCCCTGCAGGGGCCGCGAGAAGATGCGGTGCAGGTCCGGGCGGCGCATGTCGGCGTCGACCAGCGCGATGCGCTGATCGGCGCTGGCCAGGGCCACGGCGAGGTTGGCAGCCGTCTGCGTCTTGCCTTCACCGGAACGGGCCGAGGTGATGACGACGCTGCGCAGCTGCGAGTCGGGTGCCGCGAACAGCAGGCTCGTGCGCAGCCGGCGGTACGCCTCACTCGCGACAATTGTCTCGCGCTCCTGGCGCGCCTTCCCGCTGCCCGGCGTGACGTGGCGCGGCACAAGTCCGATGCAGGGAACGCCGAGCTTCTGGCGCACGTCCTCGGCCGTCTTGAGCCCCTGGTCGAGGAATTCGAGGATCGCCGCCATGGTGACGCCGATCAGGAGGCCGGCCAGCGCACCGACACCGGTGTTGAACAGCGTGCGCGGGGATGACGGTGTCGTGGGCGTCGATGCCGGCGTCGCCACCGAGACCGTCTCGAGGTTCTGCTGCTGCGTTGCGCGGAACGTGCCGTAGTTGAGTGTCAGCTGCGA
>JAFALX010000057.1 GCA_019234035.1 Candidatus Dormiibacterota bacterium
CGCATTCGCGATGGCGGCTGCGTGTGGCCGGGGTGTGAGCGCTCGGCGGCCTGGTGCACCGCGCATCACGCCGTGGAATGGGTCAAGGACAAGGGTGGCACGGACACCGGCACGATGGTATTGCTCTGTTACCGTCATCATTGGCTGGTACATGAGGGGGGCTGGCAGATCGCGCGGACCGACGAGGGCGTGATCACGGTGCCGCCGCTCGGCGGATACGTCCCCGGCCGCGCACCCGATGCACGGCCGCGGCGCGTCGTGCTCGCTGACTGGCAGTCGGCGCACGACGAGGTCCATCGCGCGCCTCTGAGCGGCGACGCACCTGTGGCCGGCGATGTGCCGGACGGATGACTCGGGCGCAGCCTGGGCTTGGCTAGACTGGCGCGACGTGCCTGAGATTGCGCCCCCGCGCGGGACTCGAGACATTCTGCCGCCGGATTCGTACGCGTGGCGCTGGCTGCTCGACACCCACCGCAGCGTCGTCGAGTCCTACGGATACCAGCCGCTCGATACGCCCGTGATGGAATCGACCGACCTGTTCGCACGCGGCGTGGGCGCCGACACCGACATCGTCGAGAAGCAGATGTTCACGTTCTCAGATCGAGGCGGCCGCTCGCTGACGCTGCGCCCGGAAGGAACGGCAGGTGTGGTGCGCGCCGTGCTCGGCAAGCGCCTGGACCAGGAGATGCGGCCGGTTCGAGTGCACTACGCGGGCCCGTTTTTTCGCGCCGAGAACCCGCAGCGGGGTCGCTATCGCCAGTTCGCGCAGGTTGGTGTCGAGTGCATCGGTGAGCGATCGCCCGCGCTCGACGCGGAGATCGTGGAGATGGCATGGCGGTTCTTCGAGCGACTCGGCATCACCGGACTGCAGCTGCAGCTCAACACCCTCGGCGATCGCGATGACCGCGCCCGCTACCGCGAGGCGCTCGTCAACTACTACACGCCACTGCGTGACGACCTCTGCGATGACTGCAAACGCCGTCTCGAGAGCAATCCGCTGCGGCTGCTCGACTGCAAAGCAGACGCCAGGTTTGCGGAGAAGGCGCCGTTGATCTGGGACCTGCTCGACGCCGGCAGCAAGGAGTTCTTCACGACCGTCGCGGAGATGCTCGAGGACGCGGACGTGGTGGCGCACATCAACCACCGCATCGTGCGCGGCCTCGATTACTACACCGACACCGTGTTCGAGATCTGGCACGAGAGCCTGCACGGCCAGCAGAACTCGCTCGGAGGCGGAGGGCGGTACGACGGCCTCGCCGAAGCGCTCGGCTTTCCGTCGACACCCGGCGTCGGCTATGCGCTCGGGGTGGATCGCTCGCTGCTTGTCGCGGAACAGCTCGGGGTCGTGCCACCGCCGCGGCCGTCGTGCGATGCACTTGTCGTGTCGGTCGAGACGCCGCAGGCGCGCCGGGCCGCCGCGATCGCTCGCGCGCTCCGTGGTGCCGGCCTGCGCGTCGTGCTCGACGTCTCGGACCGCCGGCTTGACCGCAAGCTTCGCAACGCGGACAAGCTGGGCGCACCGCTTGCCGTCATCATCGGCGAGGATGAGGCGCGCGACGGCACGGCCACAATTCGCGACCTCTCACGTCGTGCGCAGGAAACCGTGAGCGAGCAGGCGATGGTCGCCGTGGTCACCGACGCGCTGGAGCGCCTGGCATGAGCGTCAAGCGGACCATGTGCGGCAGGCCGCGGGCCACCGACGCGGGAGCCGCGATCACCGTGTTCGGCTGGGTCGACCGCCGCCGCGATCATGGCGGGCTCATCTTTCTCGACATGCGCGATCGCAGCGGCATCCTGCAGGTCGTCATCGATCCCCGCGATGCACCGGACGCGCACGCCGCCGCACACGAGGTGCGCCTCGAATGGGTGCTGCGCCTCGACGGCACGCTGCAATTGCGCGCCCCGGAGAACGTCAACCCGAAGCGTGACACGGGCGAGGTCGAGCTTCGCGCCACGGCATGCACGGTGCTCTCCGCCGCAGCGACGCCGCCGTTCCCGGTGAACGAGGACACCGAGGTGGAGGAGCAGCTCCGCCTGCGCTATCGCTACCTCGATCTGCGCCGCACGCGCCTGCAGCGCAACCTCATGGCGCGTGCCCGCTTCTCAGCAGAGCTCCGCCGCGCGCTGCACGAGCTCGAGTTCCTCGAGATCGAGACGCCGCAGCTCATTCGCGCAACACCGGAGGGGGCCCGCGACTACCTCGTCCCCAGCCGCCTGTTCAACGGGAGTTTCTACGCGCTGCCGCAGTCGCCGCAGC
>JAFALX010000098.1 GCA_019234035.1 Candidatus Dormiibacterota bacterium
CAGTGGGCCGTTGGGCTGGTTCGTGACCGACTGCACCAGCTCATCCGGCGTGTACGCCGTGACTTGCTGGGAGCCGAGCGCGTCGGTCTGGCCCACCACCTTGCCGTCGCCGTCGTAGACGGTGGTCTGCACTGTCTCCTGGCTGCCGTTGGAGGCCGGATTGGGCGCGCTGATGGAGCCCACCAGGTTGTCGTTCGTGTACGAGTAGATGACGTAGCGGTTGTCGCTCCCGTTCGAGGTGGGCAGCCGGAGGGAGATCCGGTTGCCGTTGTAGTCGTAGCCGACCCGTGTCACGCACAGGCCGATGCTTGACGGGTACACCTGCGGATTGGCACCGGTGGGGCACTGCGACGTCTGGGTGCTGCTCAGACCGATATCAGAATGCGCCGACGCGTCGTAGCGCGGCACCCACAGGGCGGCCGGGCGCTCGTCATAGTCGTAGTCGGTGCGCACCATGAAGGACGGGTCGGGGTTGGTGACCGACGCCGTGAAGGCTCTGGGGTCGAACTGTTCCGACACGCGGCCCTCGGGGTCGTACAGGGTGCGCGTGCGCATGTTCTGCCCACCGTCGCCGGAGGGCAATCCGGCCAGCTTCGCCACGGGGTTGTCCGCGCCTTGCACCGTGTCAGTCAGGTGGTTGTCGGCGTCGTATTTGTAGTCGGTGTAGCGGTGATACGTCGTCTGCGCCGACTGCGCGACGACGTTGCCCTGGTTGCTCAGATAGGCCGCGTCGAGGCGCACGTAGCCGCCGCTGCCGTTGCCGGCGACGGTGAGGCCGAAGCCCGTGGTGTTGGCGCCCGAGCCACCCTGACCGCCTGTCGTCACCAGGCCCACGCCGGACTGAATGGTGATGCTCTCGGCCGACAGCCAGATCGAGCCGCCGCTCCCGCCACCGCCAGGACCGGACGCGGCCTCCAGCGAGTTCGGGACCGTCGATTGCCCGGCTGCACCAGAGGCGTCGATCCCACCAGCGAGGGTGACCGTGTTCGCCACGATGCGGACGAGCCCGCCTCCGGCACCGCCGTTGCCTCCGGATGCGCACGTGCAGCTCGACGTGCCGCCGTCGCCGCCGCCACCACCACCACCCGACCCCATGCCACTGACACTCACGTCAGCCGGCGCCATCGAGGGACTGCCGTACGCGCCGCCACCGGGCGCCGGCCCGGCAATGTACGACGCCGTGAGCGCGTTATATGGCGGCACCGTTCCGGTCTGTCCCGCCGTTGCGTGGCCACCGCCGCCGCCGGGGCCGCCGTCCCACGTCCCGGTCGCCGCGCCGCCACCGCCACCAAGCCCGTTGCCCGGCGCGCCGGCCGTCGGCCCGTCGCATGTCGTCAGCCCGCAGTTGCGGCCGCCGCCGAGACCGCCGGGCCCGCCCGCGGGACCACGCCCCGCCACTGTGATCTGGCACGTGCCGCACACACTGACCGTGCCGCTCGCGGTGATCTGCACGATGCCGGATCCGTCGCTGCTGCCGTCGTACGGCTGCGCGGCGACGACGGCGCTGTTCTGCAGCGTGACGTTGGTGTAGTTCTTGCCCGCCGGGATGACGTACGGGTTGCTCGCGCCATTGGTCGAGCCGTCCACGACGAGGTTGCCATCGGCACCGCTGCCCGTGCTCGGCCCGTCGGGCTGATCGAGCGTGGTCACGTTGCCCGCGGGGTCGTAGAACCACTGAGTGACGTTGCTGCTGCCGCCGTCACGCGGCACGCGCTGGAGCGTCTTGCGGTCGAGCACGTCGTACGTCGTCGTCGTCGTGTGGCCGTTGGGATCGGTGACGGTCATCTGGTTGCCGTCGGCGTCATAGGTGTACGCGGTCGTCTGCGTCTGTGTGACGCCCCCGACGATGCGATACGTGATCGTCTGCCGCAGCATGTCGAGGGAGTCGTACACATGCTGCGTGGAGTACGGGTTTGGCCCTGCCCCGCTGCAGCTGGTATGACCTGGGTCGGTGAACTCGCGCGGCGAGCACACCCAGCGCACGTTGCCGTCGGCGTCGTAGCTCGTCTGCGTCGTCGTACCTGCGCCGTTCACCTGGCGCGGCCCGATGGTCAGCGCGGTGCGGTGCAGGCTGTCGAAGACGTAGCTCGTCACCTGCGCGTTGCCGTCGCTGGACGCCGTCTTGTTGTCGACGCCGTCGTATGAGCTGCGCGTGAAGCAGAGGATGAATCCCGCCGGAATGGGCGCGTCGCCGGCAGCCGACTCCCGGCATGCCGGTGGGACGGTGGTGGTGTCCGCCGGCCACGCGCTGCGAGTGAACTCCGTCGTCGTGAGCCGGTTCACGGAGTCGTACTGGTACGCGGTGAGCACGCCGTTCGGCGAGGTCATCGTCGCCTTGTTGCCGAAGGCGTCGTAGGAATAGAACGTGGCGTGGTTGCCCGATGCCTCCTGGGGCAGCAGGTGTGACGTGAGCTCGTCGGCGGCGTCGAACTGCTGCATGATGTCGTACGCGCTCGAGTTGGTGAGCGTGCCGTTCTGCGGCCGGATGGTCCCCTGGTTGCCGTCACCGTCCACGGTGTATGCGGTCACGAACCCCAGCGGATCTCGCTGCGAGAGGACAAAGCGCCATGGCGCGGCGTACGGCCTAGCTCCCGAGCCGTGGAGCGTTTCCGCGTATTGCGACGCCGCATTGCTGGACGGACTGATCGAGTTGGGGAACGATGCCGGGGTGCAGGCCTGGTTGGTGATGCTGTCGGTGCAGTTCGGGGCAGCCGTCGCGTTGCGATCCCAGGTTCGCGTCAGGTTGCCCGCCTGGTCGTAGGCATCGGCCACGAAGTTGCCCGTGGGATCCGCCGTCGCCAGCAGCCACCCACCCGCGGACACACTTCGCGACAGGTCGAGCTGCGAATCCGCGTAGTACACGTACATGTATCCGGATGGCGCGCTGTTGCCACTCGCCTGGCTGCTCGCCACCGCGTTCGGCGTCACCATCGCCACCTTCTGGCCGAAGCTGTCGTATTCGTAGCGGGTGATCTTGCTGGGCGCGTCTGTTTCGCAGACGAGACCGCTGTTGTTCGCGGTACCCGGACAGAAGACGCTCCGGATCGTCCCGCCCGCGGTCGGGTTCGTGGCGCAGGGCACGCCGTTGACGCTCGAGCTGGGCCCACAGGCCGCCGCCGTCGCCACGGCGTCCGGCGTCGCCGCCTGGTTGTTGTCGACGATGTACGAGGTCACGAAGTATACGTAGCTGCCGCCCACCGCGTTGCCGTTCGGCGTCACCGACTGGGTTTTGTCGGACAGCACGTACAGCGTTCCGGCGTGACCCGTGGGTCGAGCACCCTCTGTGTCTGCGCCGCTGCCGGCCACGGTGTCCTCCACGGACGCCGGCTGCGTGCCGTCACCCATCGTGTACTCGGCCTGGTACCCGTACGTCGTGTACAGCGGTGCTGCCTGGCACGGCTGAGGCGGGTACGTGTTCGCTGTGCCGTTGGCACCCGGGTCGCTCGCCTGCTGGCACTTCGCCTGGATCAACAGTTGACCCTCTGGGTTGTACGTCGAACTCGTATCCTCCGCCGTCTGCGCACCGTTGAGCGTCAACCGGAAGCTGCGGCAGAGGTTGTGGTCGGTCATCGACGTGGGTTTCACGCACGTGTACTGCCCGCCGGTGTCCCAGAAGTTGAGGGTCTGGTGCTGGTACGTGTCACTGGTGTTGCCCTGGTCGATCTCGCCCACGCTGCCGGCTGGGTCAATGCACTCGAAGCGCTGCCGCTCGCCAGACCGGTCGGCGGTGACGTAGTCCGTCGTCGTCGTGCTGCAGGCATTCACCGTGGTGGCGTGCGTGTAGGTGAAGGCCGTGCTGTAGCCGCGACGGTCCGTGATGGTGCTCACCTGCGGTAACCCGAGCCCAGACGCCGGCGCAGCGTACGTAAAGCACGTGATGTGCTGTGGGCTGCTCGTGGTGGCGCACGGCGACGTCGTGTTCGACGTCGCCAGATTGAGGTCGCTCGCCGAGCAGAGCTGGCCGTAGATCGAGCCGCAGCTCGCGGCCACCGTGCTGTACGTGTACTGATAGGCCGAACCCGCCTGGACGTTCTTCACCTCTACCAGCTGGTTGCTGGGATTGCGGAGGTACTCCGTGGTACGGCCGCCAGGATCGCTGACGTCGGTCTCGGTCGAGGAGGGATAGCTGAACGTGAGCGCGCGGCACCCCTGCGGTGTCAGTGACACCGTGTCCTGGGTGCTGTTGACGGTTGCCGCGCAGGAGCGCGGCTCGTACACCGCAAGCAGATTCCCGAGCGCGACAGATGTCGTTGGCTGGAAGCGATACGCGTAGCGCAGATCGTTGCCCGCGCCATCGGTCTCGTCGAGTAGCTGGCCGGTGCCCGAGAACTCGAAGCGTAGCCGGTCGGGACGCATGGCGCCGAAGCCCATGACCACCGGCGGATTGCTGCTCGCCCACGTGCACGGTGTGCTGCTCGATGCCGGGGTCACCTCGAGGTATCGCCATAGTGCGAGATGGACGCCGGCCGGCGAGTTGAACGTCTCGTCCACGCAGATGTTGTCGCTGCTGGTGGCGCGGAGCAGTGCCTGTGGCACGAGATCCAGCAGGTCGGACGCCGGCGTGATGTTGTTGCCGAGAATTGGGATGCCGTTTGCCGCCAGGCCGTTGGGCGTGAAGACGTGATGCGTGCCGTCCTCGTCGACGAGCGTGACGTCGAGGGCCGCATTCGCGAGTCCGGAAAGCGGTGGAACCAGGATGCCGTCTGCGACCGCGCCGTCGACGATGCCATCGCCGAGCTCGTCGACGTTGAGCCGCCACCCCGCCCCGATCGGCGCCGCGTCGGGCAGCGAGTAGACAGCCGGTGGTAGCGCCGTGAGCAGGTTGCCCGTGTCCTGGCTGTTGTACGTGCGCCGCAGCACATATGCGAAGCGCCCGTGCCCCTGCACCGGCGTGCTGTCGGTCGCCTGCACCACGAGGTTGCCGTTGGCGACGTTGACCGACGCCTTGCCGCCCGCGCCGAGATCCTGGTTGACGTAGCTCCACCAGTTCTCATAGCCG
>JAFALX010000119.1 GCA_019234035.1 Candidatus Dormiibacterota bacterium
CTGGCTGGAGACGCCGACCAATCCCGGCCTGCGCGTCATCGACGTCGCGGCGATGAGCCGCGTCGCACACGACCGCGGCGCCCTGCTGTGCATCGACGGAACCTTCGCCTCGCCGGTGCTGCAGCGCCCACTCGAGCTCGGCGCCGACATCGTCATGCACAGCACGACCAAGTTTCTGGGCGGTCACAGCGACGTGCTGGGTGGCGCACTCATCACGTCCGATGACGGCATGGCTGAGCGTCTGCGCTTTCAGCAGCGCGCCCTCGGCGCGGTGCCGTCCCCGTTCGACTGCTGGCTCGTGCTGCGCGGCATCAAGACGCTGGAGCTGCGCGTGCTGCGGCAGAGTGCGAGCGCGCTGCGCATCGCGCACTGGCTCGACGATCATCCCGCCGTGGGGACCGTGCGCTATCCAGGACTGGCATCGGACCCAGGGCACGACGTGGCAGCACGGCAGATGCACGGCGGCTTTGGTGGAGTCGTCTCCTTCGAGCTCGCGGATCAGCCCAGCGCGGTGCGAATGCTCGAGCGGATGCGGCTGATCACCCTCGCCGAGTCGCTGGGTGCGGTGGAATCCCTGGCGGAGCTCCCCGCGATCATGACCCACGCCTCGATGCCGATCGAGGTGCGCGAGCGCATCGGTGTGTCCGATTCGCTGATCCGTCTCTCGGTGGGCGTTGAGGATGTCGATGATCTGATCGCGGATCTCGAACAGGCTCTCGCCGCCTGACCGCGTCACCGGCTCGTTCGCCTGCTGAGGAGCCGGACGCGCGACGAGCTGAGCAGGCGCTCAACCGGGCCAGGCGCGCCAGCCCCATCTACGGAGTGGACGACAGCTCGCCTCACCTCGCGATGGCGGCTTTGGGCAGGGCGCCGGGTCTGGAGGCGCTAGGCTGGGCTCGACATGACATTCGATGCCTTCCTCCACCAGCTTCCCGACGCCGACCAGGCCGAGACGAACGAGTGGCTGGAGTCGCTCGACACGCTCGTCGCAACCGAGGGGACGGTGCGCGCGCGCTTCGTCATCGGCAAGCTGCTCGAGCGGGCCCGGCGCCTGCAGGTGCCGGTGCCGTCGCTCGTGTCGACGCCGTACATCAACACCATCCCGCCCGACGAGGAACCCTGGTTCCCCGGCGACGAGGAGATGGAGCGGCGGATCCGCCGCATCATCCGGTGGAACGCCGCCGTCATGGTGACGCGCGCCAACCATCGCAGCGAGGGCATCGGCGGCCACCTGTCGACGTATGCGTCGGCCGCGTCGCTCTACGAAGTCGGGTTCAACCACTTCTTCCGCGGCAAGGACGACGGACGGCCGGGAGACCAGATCTACTACCAGGGGCACGCGGCGCCGGGCATGTACTCGCGCGCGTTCCTCGAGGGACGCATCAGCGAAGCGCAGATGGACAACTTCCGGCGCGAGAGCGGTGGCAACGGGCTGAGCTCGTACCCGCACCCGCGACTCATGCCGGACTTCTGGGAGTTCCCCACCGTGTCGATGGGGATCTCGCCGCTCAACGCGATCTATCAGGCGCGCTTCAACCGCTACCTGTACAACCGAAAGATCGCCGACACCGGGGAGTCCCGCGTGTGGTGCTTCGTCGGGGACGGCGAATGCGACGAGCCCGAATCGCTCGGCGCGCTGTCGCTGGCGGCGCGCGAGCAGCTCGACAACCTCATCTTCGTGGTCAACTGCAACCTGCAGCGCCTCGACGGACCGGTGCGCGGCAACGGCAAGGTCATCCAGGAGCTCGAGGGGGTCTTCCGGGGCGCCGGATGGAACGTGATCAAGGTCATCTGGGGTCGCGAGTGGGACGAGCTCCTCATGCGCGACGTCGACGGCGTGCTCGTCGACAAGATGAACAGCGTCACCGACGGCGAATTTCAGAAATATGCGACCGAAACCGGCGCATACATCCGCGAGCACTTCTTCGGCCCCGACCCGCGCCTGCGCCGCATGGTCGGGCATCTGTCCGACGATCAGCTGCGCCACCTCCGCCGCGGCGGTCACGACTACCGCAAGCTCTACTCCGCGTACAAGCTCGCGCTCGAACAGCACGGCGTACCGACGGTCATCCTGGCGCACACGATCAAGGGCTGGACGCTCGGATCGCTGTTCGAGGCGCGCAACGCGACGCACCAGATCAAGAAGATCAGCGAGACCGAGCTCAAGGCGTTCCGCGACACCCTCGAGCTGCCGATCACCGACAAGCAGCTCAACGAGCCTGACCCGCCCTACTACCATCCTGGACCGGACTCGGACGAGGTCGAGTACCTGAAGACCCGCCGCCGCGCGCTCGGCGGCGAGCTGCCGAAGCGCGTCGTGCGCGCCAAGCCGTTGCAGGTGGCGCCGGACAAGCTGTATGCCGAGTTTCTGAGCGGCAGCGGCGACCGCGCGGCATCGACCACCATGGCCTTCGCGGGCATCCTGCGCAACCTGATGCGCGATTCCACGGTGGGCCGCCGAATCGTGCCCATCATCCCCGACGAGGCGCGCACATTCGGCATGGATGCGCTGTTCAGCGAGATGAAGATCTACGCGCCGTTCGGACAGCAGTACGAGCCGGTCGACGCCAGCATGCTGCTCTCGTACCGCGAGGCCAGCGACGGCCAGATCCTCGAGGAGGGGATCACGGAAGCCGGCGCGATGGGCAGCTTCACTGCGGCTGGCACCGCGTACGCCACCCATGGCGAAGCGGTGATCCCCTTCTACATCTTCTATTCCATGTTCGGCTATCAGCGCGTCGGCGACTTCGTCTGGGCATTCGGCGACGCGCGCGGACGCGGATTCATGCTCGGCGGCACCGCGGGCCGTACCACGCTGAACGGCGAGGGGCTGCAGCACGAGGACGGCCATTCGCCGCTGCTCTTCAGCGCGGTGCCCAACGTGCGCGTCTACGACCCAGCGTTCGCATTCGAGCTGGCGGTGATCGTTCGTGACGGCATCCGCCGCATGTACGTCGACGGCGAGGATGCCTTCTACTACCTGACGCTGTACAACGAGAACTACCCGATGCCGCCGATGCCCGACGGCGTCGAGGACGCCATCGTGCGCGGCCTGTATCAGTTCCGGCCGGCGCCAGAGAAGCGCGCGCACCACGCGCGCATCGTCGCGAGCGGCTCCGCGATGAGCGCCGCGCTTCGCGCGCAGACGATCCTCGCGGACGACTACGACGTCGCCGCCGATGTGTGGAGCGCGACGAGCTATCAGCAGCTGCGTGCGGACGCGATCGACGTCGAGCGCTGGAACCGGCTGCACCCGGACCACGAGCCCCGCGTTGCCTACCTGGTGGAGCAGCTCGGCGGCGACGACGGCCCGGTGGTCGCGGTCAGCGACTACATGAAGACCGTGCCCGACCAGATCGGCCGGTTCGCGCCGCAGCCGTTCATACCGCTCGGCACCGACGGATACGGCCGCAGCGACACGCGGCAGGCGCTGCGGCGGTTCTTCGAGACGGACGCCGAATCGATCACGGTCGCGGTGCTCGAGGGGCTGGCGACCCAAGATCGTGTGCCCCGCCACACGGTGTCAGCCGCGATCGAGCAGTTCGCGCTGGAGACCGAGACGCCCGATCCGCGTACCCGCTGACCTGCCTGAAGGCACACGCCGCAACGCTGCGCCATTGCCGGCTGCCGCGGTAGCCGACCGAGTGGTGACGACGCGGCGTAGGATGGCTGTCCTGCAGGGGACGGCCCCGCCTGGCTGGAGGCGCGGATGGGAAGGCAGAGGCCGCGGTTGGATGCGCCGCGCACACGATCGCTCCGCACGGTGGTGATCGGCGTGATTGCGTTGCTCGTCTCGGCATGCGGAGCCGCGCAGGGCTCGATCGCCAAGGTCCCAGCGCTGCAGACCGGCTCCATGACGGTCGACGGGTTCGTGCGCTACTACCGCGTGTACACGCCAACGGGCCTGCCTGCGCAACCCGTGCCACTGCTGGTGGTGCTGCACGGAGGGCAGCAGTACGGCGATGCGATGGAACAGCTCACCGGGTTCGACAGCCTTGCGGAAGCGGACAACTTCGTCGTCGCGTATCCCAACGGGCACGGACAGACGTGGAACGCCGGCAACTGCTGTGGATTCCCCAACGTGTCAACCGACAACGAGATCGACTTCATCAACGCACTGATCACTCGCGTAAGCGCCGGCAGGCGCGTCGATCAATCACGCGTCTACGTCACCGGGTTCTCGGCAGGAGCGGCGATGACTCACACTGTCGGCTGCCGGCTCGCAAACCGCGTCGCCGCCATCGCTTCGGTGGCAGGCACGCTCGACACCGCGTTGTGCCATCCGCAGCAGCCGATCTCGGTGCTGGAAATCCACGGCACCGCCGACCTCGAGCTGATGTACGGGGGCGGCGGCATCGGCGGGCTCGGAGCGCCACTGCCGGCAATCCCGGACATGATGGCCGCGTGGGCATCGCTGGACGGATGTTCGGCGCAGCCATCGAACCAGACGAACGGGAGCGTGCAAACGATGAAATGGATGGGTTGCGGTGACGGAGCCTCTGTGGTCCTCGACACCGTCGAGAGCGGCTCACACAACTGGTACGAACCCGCGCTCGGCGGCAGCGACGGTGCGCTCGACACAACTCAGACCGTGTGGCAGTTCCTCAGCTCGCATCACCATTGATCGCGGACCGCGCACCACATGTTCATATCGCCGTGGATGACCCGCGGCGAGCGGACGTGCAGCGGTTGCTGGAGCGGCATCTTGCGTTTGCGTACGCGAACTCCCCGCGAGAGCATGTGCACGCGCTGGACGTCGACCGGCTGATCGATCCGACCATCACGTTCTTCAGCGCGCGCGACGCCGGCGGGGTCCTGCTCGGGGTCGGTGCGCTGAAGGAGATCGACGCCGAACACGGCGAGATCAAGTCGATGCACACCGCGGAGCTGGCGCGGCGCGCGTGGGTCGGCGGCGCCATGCTGCGCCACATCGTGAAGGTGGCGCGGGAACGCAGCTACACGGGATTGAGCCTCGAGACCGGGATCGGTCCGGTGTTCGCGGCGGCGCAGTCGCTCTACAAGCGCGCGGGCTTCACGGAGTGCGAGCCCTTCGGCGAGTACACGCGCAACCCGCACAGCGTATGCATGACGATGTCGTTGCGCTAGTGCGCCGGTCAGACGCCGGCAGCGAACGGCAGCTCGGCACGCTCGACGTAGACGGCGGCGTCGCGCCCGGTCACCGACTCGAAGAGCACCGCGCGGTCCGCCACGAACGTCGTGGGTACGACGCCGCGTGACCGTGCGGCGTCCCATGCCGCGCGGGCCCCGCGCGGCCACGGGTCTCGCGGGCGGCCCAGCGTGACGTGAGCCCGAAACGGCCGCTCGTCAATAGCAAACTGAGCTTCGTGGAGCCGGTTGCGGACGGAGTCCGCAAGCTCGTGCACGGCTGCGCTCTGGTGCGAGCTGCCCAGCCACAGCACGCGAGGCGTACCGCGGCCGGGAAATGACCCCAGCGTGTCGGTGACCACTTCGAACCGCGGAGATGCGCCGATGACGGGAAGCACTGCCTCGAGAGCAGCGGTCACGCGCTCGTCGGCGATGCTGCCGAAGAAGTGAAGCGTGATGTGCAACGTCTCGGGGCGCGCCCATCGCACCGCATCGATATCGCTGCGCAGGCGCTGCAGCACCTGCTGCGCCGCGCCCAGGGCGGGCGGCCGCAGCGGAACGGCGAGGAAGCACCTCACCCAGCCGGCGTCGGCGAGGGCGTCAGTGCCGGGGCTCCAACGCAGGGGTCGGCGCCGGCGTCCTTGAGGTACACGTGGATCTGCCCGGAGGTGCAGTCCTGCGCGACCGCGGTGAACAGGGAGGTGGCGAACCAGCCGGGGCGATCCTGCACCGTGTACGGGTTGGGCGCCGCGACGAGGATGTGGCGCACGCTCCACGTCGTCGCGGTCTGCGCGTAGAGCTGGATGATGTCGTAGCCGCCGGAGTCGTGGATCGGCGCCTTCGTGTACGCGCCGGCGGCGAGCTCGTGCACGGTGGCGGCGAAGGTCTGATCGCCGTTGCTCAGATCCTGCGCGGACAGCGCTCCGAGATCACCGCCCTTGGACGCGGTGCCGTTGTCGTCCGACTCCTGCGTCGCGGTCTGCGCGAAGTCGGCGCCGCCGGCGAGCGTCTGCTCGATCATCGCGGCGCGCTGCTGCGCGAAACGATCCTCGACGCGCTGCTCGTTGCCCTGCGAGCGGATCTCGTCCTCGAGCTGCGGGATGGAACCGCCGGCCGACGCGAGCTGCGTCTGCAGCTGACTCATGCCGCCAACGGACTGCGCATCCTTGGCGACCTCGGCCTGGACCTCCTTGTCCGTGATGGCCTGACCCAGTGCTGCGGCCTCCTGCGCGATGACCGCATCGAGAATGAGGCTGCGGAGCACGTCGGCCCGCACGCCGGTCGTCATCGCCGGGTCCGCGCTGGGGCCGCCGGCCTGGTGGATTGCGGTTGTCGTGCTCTGCAGGCGCGTGTTGAACGCGGCGAGCGTGATCACAGCGCTGCCGACGCGCGCGACAGGAGTTGTCGGGTTCGGCGTGGAGCTTGCGGCGCTGCCGCAGCCCGCGAGGGCGGCGGCGCAGACCGGGACGAGCCACAACCGCCACTTCCGGGAGGACACCGGGGCCGAGTGTATCCAGGGCGGAGCTAGTGCAGTGACTCAGAGGAACGAGGGCCATTCGCGCGACGCAAGATCTGCTCTGGCGTCTTCACCCAGGCAAACGGCCGGCACTCATCGTTCCAGCGATCGAGGAAGCCGTGGATGGCCCGCTTGAGGTCGGCGACGCTGGCGAACACGCCGCGTTTGATGGCGCGG
>JAFALX010000334.1 GCA_019234035.1 Candidatus Dormiibacterota bacterium
CGATCCCGAAGGCGAGCGGCGCCAGGATCCAGCGCGACGCGCTGGATCGCGGGAGCGCCCGCGACAGCACTGCGCCAATGGTGAGGTAGACAAACGGCAGCGGGCTGAAGGCGTTGAGCACGTCCGACGCGGACGCCGTCGCGCCCGCAGCGGTGGCAGCGCAGTACCACGACCACGCGAGCAGCACACCGGCGAGGTACGTCCACTCACTTCTGCGTGAGCTGACGGCGAGCCACACCGCGCAGAGCGTCGCCGCGGCGACCACCGCTGCCTCACCCCAGTGAGACGGCACGACGATCGCAGCGCCGATGACGAGCCGCGCGCCGGCTCCGAGCTGCAGCAGTGTCGCCTGCGTGCGCGTCGCGGCGAAGCTCGCCATCAGCACGGTGAGATATGCGGTGGCGACAAGCTCTATCGCATAGCCCGTGGCACCCAGTGATGCAGCGCTGTTCGCGGTCAGCGCGACGACGGTGAGGCCGAGGTTTGCGGGAGTGATGAGTGCGCGGTCTCGCCAGTGCAGTGCCGCCACCACCATGGTGACGAGGACTCCGGCAAGAGCACCCGGGATGTACCACGGGAGCGCGCCGGCAGCCTCGATCGCGGTTACGTGCACAGCACCCTCGAGCAGCACTGCGACCACACCGCTGAGCAGCCACCATGGCGACCGTGTCGCGAGAGCGAGCGTCAAGCCGACCATGACGGCCGCGCCCAGCGCCACGTAGGGCGCGACAGTGCCCGTGGTGACGAAAAGGCTGGCGGCGAGTGCGGCAACAACCGAGATCCAGCCGCCGGCGTTGTCGAGCCCTGCTGCGGACGACGTCCCAGCCGCGAGGCGCGCCGGCAGCAGCCAGGCGACCGCGGCGCACGCAACGGCGACACCCGCGAGCGCGTACGCGTACTCGTCTGCCTGCCACAGCAGCGTGCTTCCCGCGGTGATGGTGCCGAGGATTAGCAGCGCGCCCGCCGGCAGAGCCATGCGCCGGTCGCGGCGCACGACGCCGTCGACGATGCACGCAGCCAGGACCGTGCCGATCGTCGCAGGCACGTACGCGGGCGCGGCTCCCGCGATGGTCATCGCATTGATCGCCGCCTGTGCGGCGAGCGCAGCGAGTCCGAGCGCGAGCCACGCCGGCGAAAGGAATCGCAGTGACACGACGAGGCCGCACGCCGTCGCCGCCCCGAGCACGACGAACTGCAGCGCCGGATCGCCGATGGCGAAGCTGCCCGCGGCGATCATCGTCGCGGCGGCGACCCACGCGAAGGCGTTGCCCAGCTCGTTGTGCGCGAGGGAGCGGTGCAGGGTGCTGAGCGGTGTGGCGATCGGCGGCACGAAGGCGAAGGCCACGAAGAGCGCCCCCAGCGACGTCAGAGCGATTGCGAACGTGTCGGCATGCCACCCGAGCGTGCTGCCGCCGGACATCGTGGCGAGCACGAACAGCACTGCAGAGCAGACAAGCGGCCATGAGCCGCGAATCCGCGCGGCGACCAGGATGCTGAGCAGAGCGCCGGTCGCCAGCGTGGCGGCGATGTATCCGGGCGCGACAGGAAGCAATGACTGGTCCGACTCGTGGACCGAGATCTGCAGCGCGAGCGCGGCGATGCCCACGCCGAGCGCCCATACCGAACGGCTCCGGGTGGCGATCACCGCACCACCGATGGCGGTGAGCGGAAGCACGACAAGCTGCACCACTGAGTGCGTGATCGGGCTCAACGCAGCGGCCATCAGCTCGATCGCCGCAGCGGTCTCGACGATGTGCGTCACGCGCTCGCCGGTGAAGACCCGACCGGCGATCGTTCGTGCGCGCAGCGGTATGCGCGCAAGCGCGATGGTGGCGAAGGCGACGACGACGAGCGATGCGGCGGCGCCGTCGGCGCCGTATCCCACGGTCTGACCCGCCGTCACGGCGGCAGCGCTGAGCAGCACGGTGGCGATGACGTTGCCGAGGTCCTCGCGCTGCAACCGCTCCATCAGGACGTACGCAGCCGCCACGGCCGCGAGGGAGATCGGCAGATATGCGGCGTACGGCGGCTGGCCGGAGAACCCGCTGTACGCCGCGAAGCCGATGGCGGCGCCGATGGTTGCCGCCGAGGCAACGTGTCCGGCGACATGCGCCGGGAGCGCGAACGCGCGACTCCGCGAGCGCACCAGCACCCAGCACAGAGCGGCGTACGCCGCGCCCGCGGGCAGCGCATCGGGACCGGTCCCCCAGGCGACCGCGGCCGAGACCGCGCCTGTGGCGAGTGCAAATAGGGAGAGCGCGGCGTACGCACGCGACGCGATGCCGCGAGCCAGAAGTCCATACAGCACGGCACAGGTGTCTGCGGCCATCGCGACCGCGGTGACTCCGTTCAGCGCCGTCGCGTACCGCAGGACGAACTCGTACGCCGCGGCGAACGTGACCGGTGTCATCAGGGCGGCGATCGCCGTGTACGAGGCCGAGACCAGATGCAGCGAGGTGCGACGGCGGCTCGCGAATGCGGCGACCGCGAGTATTGCGTTCACGCCGGCGACGGTTGCGAGCCGTGCTCCACCTGACAGGTCCTGCGGTCCGTACAGCAGAAACAGCAGCGCGGACACGATCAGGAGAAACGCACCCAGGTACGAGAGCAGCAGGATCGCGTGCGCGCTGACGAAGCGCGAGACGATCTGGCGCAGGCTGGGCCGCGGTGCCCGGGGCGCGCGCGGCGCGGCGGGCGGCGGCGGTGCCTGCGATGCGGGACGTGGCGCAGGTGTGTACGCCGGCGACCATGCGGGCGACGGCGCCCATTGCCGCACAGGCGCCGCCGACGAGGGCGGTGGCGCTTCGGCGACGGCCGATTCCGCCGGAGCACGCGGTGGCGGCGGCGCGTACGCCTGCGCGGGCGAGTACGGCAGCAGTGGGGCGGATGCCGCCGATGGGCGTCCCGGCGCGGATGCCCGGCCGATGCCGAATGCGCCGGCTCCGAAGATCAGCCCGGCGATGAGAGCCCAATTCGAGGTGCTGGAGGCGCCGATCAATGCGACGGCGCCGACGAACGCCGTGAGGATCGACACAATCCAGACCCAGGCGTGGCTGGAACTCGAGGGCTGTGGTGGTGCGCCGCCCGGTGCGATATCCATCTCTCCGTCTCCGATTTCGCGCGCCAGACGCAGTGCCTGCCGTCATTTGGAATCGTGGCCGCGGCCGGCCGGGCCGCCATCGGGAGATGCCCGCTTGTTGGGAAAGGGTTTTCCCTGGGCCGCGGCGGATCCCCGGCAATCGCTCCTGCGGACGCGACTGCGTGCTAACGGGCTCGGCGTACGATGCGGCGATGCTCGACCAGGTCCGTCGTCGTACGGCGGCCTCGCAGGTGCGGTGGGCGGACGCGGCGATCGAACGAGACCGAGCGGCCGAGCTGCTGCGCACCCCGAGGGTTCGCAGTGGCGGCAACGGCATCCACGGGCGCATCGACGGCCGCAGCGTCGTCGAGTTCTCCAGTAACGACTACCTCGGGCTGAGCGTCCACCCGCGGGTGCGCGAGGCCGCCGCCCGAGCCGCACGCGAGCTCGGCGTGGGCGCCACCGGTTCGCGCCACCTCAGCGGCTCACATGCGGCGATGCTCGAGCTGGAATCGACGCTCGCCGGCTTCGAGGGCACCGAGACGGCGACGCTGGCGCCCACCGGGTATGCGGCCAACGTCGCGATCCTCGAGGCACTGGGCGGCCCGGACGCCATCGTGTTCAGCGATGCGCTGAACCACGCGTCGATGATCGATGGCTGCCGCGCGTCGCGTTCCCGCGTCGAGGTGTACGGGCATCGCAACACGGCCGACCTCGAGCGCCGCCTCGCCACATGCGAGGCACGCGCGATCATCGTGAGCGACGGCGTGTTCTCCAGCGAGGGCTCCGTGGCGGACGTCGCGGCGCTGGCCGAGCTCGCGGAGCGGTACGACGCGTGGCTCGTGGTCGATGAGGCGCACGCGACGGGGGTTGTCGGTCCAGACGGCGCCGGCGTCGTCGCCGCCGCCGGGGTGTCGGCCCGGCCAAATGTGGTCAAGGTCGTCACATTCTCGAAAGCCCTGGGCGCATCGGGCGGCGCCGTCTGCGGCACAGCACAGGTGCGCCAGCTGCTGCTGCAGCGCGGCCGCTCTCTCATCTACTCGACCGGCCTCGCGCATCCGGTCGTCGCCGCGGTCAGCGCGGCGCTCGGGGTTCTGGAGGACGAGCCTGAGCTTCGGGCGCGTCTTCGCTTCAACGCGACGCTGCTGCACCAGCTCATGGACCGGCTGTCGAGCCCGGACCACGCCTGCGAGCTGCCGCTGCTCCTCATCCCGGCCGGCGGCGCCGGCCATGCGATGGAGCTGGAACAGGCGCTGTGGCGGGGCGGCTGGATGGTGCACGCGCTGCGCCCGCCGACCGTTCCGCAGGGCAGGAGTGCGCTTCGCGTCATCGTGTCGGCCTTGCACCAGCCCGAG
>JAFALX010000138.1 GCA_019234035.1 Candidatus Dormiibacterota bacterium
GACGGGGGACGAGCGCCGATCGGAAGGCTGACCTGCACGGTCGTGCCCTCGCCCGGCGGGCTCGTCACCACGAGCCGTCCGCCGAGCTGCTCGGCCCGTGCGCGTAGGTTCTGCAGCCCCAGGCCCGCCGGAGCCGGGCCGTCGATATCGAAGCCGACGCCGTCATCGTCGACCTCGAGCACCGCGCGGCCGTCCGACCTGCGGAGGCTGACGCGGCACGTGGCCGCCTGTGCGTGGCGGGCGACGTTGGACAGCGACTCGCGGGTCATCTGCACGACGTGTGTGGCGACTCCGGAGAGTGGCTGCTCCAGCGCGGGATCCACGTCCATCGCAACCGTGATGCCCGTGCGCTCCTCGAACTCGTGGCCGAGCTGGCTGAGCGCGTCGCCGAGGCCGGCGCCGCTGACGACGCCCGGACGCAGCCCGAAGATGTAGTTGCGAAGATCGCCGATCACGCGGTCGATCTCGCCGATCGCCTGCTGCAGCCGCGTCTCCACAACGTCGTCATGCAGGAGCGCTGCAGTCCCCTGCAGGCCGAGGCCCACGGCGAACAGCGCCTGGATGACGCCGTCGTGCAGCTCGCGGGCGATGCGCTCGCGATCGCCGAGCAGCGTCAGGCGCTCCAGCTCGCGCTGCGCCCACGCGTACTCGATGGCGATCGCGGCCTGAGCGGCGAACGCCTGCAGGAGCGTGAGGTCGCGCGCCTCGAAGAGACGCCCGCCGGCGAGGCGCGACACCGCAAGCGTGCCGATGCGCCCGCCCTGGCCGGGCAGCGGCACGAAGATCGCGGGCCCCATATGACCCGTCATGACCATCGGCTGATCGGTCCGGCTGTCGCTCCGCGCGTCGGTGAGCATCACCGGCTCGCCGGTGCGGATCACCTCACCGGACACCGAGCGCTCCTCCGGGACGGGCATGCCCTCGAGGTCGGCGGCGTACGCGCCGTCGGCCACAGCGATGCGCAGACCGAGCGATCCCACCGGGAGCACGACGGTCGCCGCGTCGGCGGCGACGAGCCGGCGGGCGCTGCCCACCGCGCGACGCAGCAGATCGTCCGCCGCCTCGCCCTGCAGGATCGCCGCGTTGATCTCGGTGATCGCCTCGAGCGAGCGCGACCGGCGCTCCGAGTCGTCGAGCAGGCGGGCGTTCTCGATGGCCACGCCGGCCTGCGTCGCGAGCACGTTCAGCGCCTCCTCGTCCTCCTCGGTGAACTCGACGCTGCCCTGCTTCTCGGTGAGATAGATGTTCCCGAACACCCGGCCGCGGGAGCGCACCGGTGCGCCGAGGAACGAGTGCATGGGCGGGTGCTGCGCCGGAAAGCCGTAGCTGCGCGGGTCGGCCCCGATCTCGCGCAGCCGCAGGCTGTGCGCGTCGCGGATCAGCACGCCCAGGATGCCGCGGCCCTGCGGCAGATGGCCGATCTCGGCGCGTTCGTCGTCGCCGATGCCGGTGGTGATGAAGTCGTCCAGCCCGGTGCCGTCCTCGTTGATGACGCCGATGGCGCCGTAGCGCGCGCCCGTGAGCTGCACCGCCACCTCGACCAGCCGCTGCAGGAGCGCGCCCAGAGACAGCTCGGAGGAGAGGATCATCCCCGCCTCCACCAGCCGCTCTGCGCGACGTGCCCCCGTAACCATGCCCCTGCTTCCAAGCATAGACGCCCACGGCGCAATGCAGCGGGTATCGTGGAACTGCGATATGAGCGACCCGCAGCTGCGCATTCTGCTCTGTGACGACCACGAGCTGGTGCGCGTGGGGCTGCGCAGCCTGCTCGAGGCCGAGCCGGGCTACAACGTCGTGGGAGAGGCCGGTGACGCCGAGACGGCGGTGAAGCTGGCGAGCGAGCTGCACCCGGACGTGGTGCTGATGGACGTGCGGCTGCCGGGACGATCCGGGATCGAAGCGTGCCGCGACATCCGCTCCGCGCACCCCGAGATCGCGGTGATCATCCTCACCGCGTACGCCGACGACGAGGCGCTGTTCAGCTCGATCATGGCGGGCGCCGCCGGCTACGTCCTCAAGCAGATCCGCGGCAGCGACCTGGTGGGAGCGATCCGCCAGGTGTCCGAGGGCCGCTCCCTGCTCGACCCGGAGGTGACCTCGCGCGTGCTGGCACGGCTGCGCGGTGAGTCGAACAACGCCGGCGAGCCCATCGAGGACCTCACGGTGCAGGAGCGCAGGATCCTCAACCTGGTCGCCGAGGGCCTGACCAACCGCCAGGTGGCGGAGCGCGTCTTCCTTGCGGAAAAGACTGTCAAGAACTACGTCTCGAACATCCTCATGAAGCTGGGACTCTCGCGGCGTGCCGAAGCGGCCGCGTACATGGCACGCCGCCGCAGCCAGCGGGTCGACACCACCTGGCCGTAGCCGGACCGACGTCCTCGCAAGCTCGGGACCTTCGCCCCTGGTCCAAGCCGCGCGACCGCAGTGCTGTGCTCAGCTCGTGGGTGCGGCCTGCGACTCGCTGGACGCGGCCGGCTCGTGACCGTCGCCGCCGGTGATGTCCTCGGCGAGCACGACGACGCCCTCGATCCCGCGCGACCCGCGCACCGGCGTGCACGTCACGCGCATACGGATAGTCCTGCCGCGCCGGGTCATCGCGGTCACCACCCGGTCTGCCTGGCCGGGATCGCCGGCAAGGCAGGCGCGGATCCCCGGTGCGATCTCCGCCACCGGCAGCCCGATGTCCTGCGCCAGCAGCGGCTGCCCGAGGACCTCGCTGTCGCGCAGCCCCCAGAGGTCGGCGCTGCGGTCGTTCCACACGACGATGCGCAGGTCGGTGTCGAGCGCGATGACGCCGGCGTCCAGGCTGCCCAGCACCGATTCGACGAAGGAGTTCGGCCGGTCGACCTCGGCGCCGCGCTGCTGCAGCTCCGAGTTGATCGCCTGCAGCTCGCCGTTGGTCGACTGCAGCTCCTCGTTCATCGTCTCGAGCTCTTCGTTCGCCGACTGCAGCTCCTCGTTCGTCGTCTCGAGCTCCTCGACGGTCGACTGCAGCTCCTCATACGCTGACTCGAGCTCGCTCTTCGACGCCGCGAGCTCATCGGTCACTCGCGCGAACGAGACGAGTACGCCGGCCAAGCCTCCCAAGTCGAGGGGCATCAGGTTCACGTCGAGGAACTCCTGATCCCCCGTCGGGGTGACCCACTCCACGTCGTGGCGGACGACGGGCCGCAGGTTGGCGGTCACCTCGTCG
>JAFALX010000242.1 GCA_019234035.1 Candidatus Dormiibacterota bacterium
GTGGTACTTGAACACCGCCAGTCCCACGGTGACGGCGACGCCGATCATCGCCACTGGGATCAGCACCTCGAAGATCGGCGTGAACGTCAGCGCCGCCGAGTGCGTGACGACGAGATTGACGAAGAAGCCCACCACCGACACGGCAGCGAGTGCGAGATACGCGAGCGCGAACCACTTGATCTGCTGACGCACCTCGAGCGTCGCGTGCCGGTAGCGCGCGATCAGGCTTGCGGGCGCGAGGACGGCGCAGACGACGAGCATCGCCTCGAAGAACGTGCTGAAGCCACCGACGACCCCCTTCGGCAGCGCCGTCGCCGACGTGATGATCAGCGCTCCCGTCGCGCCGACGATGAGCCCGCCCGTCACCCACCGCAGCACCGGAACCCAGCGCTGCGACGGCGGCTCGCCGTCGGGAAAGAGAAACGGCAGGTAGAAGATCATCAGCACGGTCGGCACCGACCACAGCCAGCCGTCGAGGAACGCGGCGACGGCGGTTCCCGGGAGGGTGCCGTGGTGCAGCGCCACCGAGGCGGCGTCGTAGGCGTTCACAAAGAGATACACGGCCCACAGCAGCCCGATCGCCATCGCCACGAGCCCGACACGGTTGCCCGGACGCCGCCAGATGATCAGCGCGCCGACGACGGCGAAGGCCTGCCCGTACACCGGCGTCAGGCGATAGAACCAGCTGTCCGGAGCGAAGTTCGCCGACAGGCTCGCCGACTTGCCGGCCGCGGTGAGCAGCCCCGAGCTGGCGCCGAACAACACCACGGTGATGATCACCAGGCCGAGGACGATCCAGCCGGTGTAGCGCCGCACCATCGCGCGGGGTGCCGTCAGGGTGGCCATGACGCCAGGATACGGCCCGTTTCCGGCGTCAGCCCGCGGTCTGCATGACCTCGTCGAGCTCGGGAAGGCCCGTCAACGGCCGCTCGCACATCGGCACCACGTACGTCAGCGTCGCGTAGCCCGCGGTGAGCAGCGCCACGTCGCTGTCGGGCTCCGGCTCGTGGCCGGTCTCACCGAGCCCGATCTTCACGTAGCCGAGCCCCGACTCGATCACCGTGGTCTGCACAGTACCGAACGCCGCCAGCCGTGCCGCGCGCAGGCCGAGCACCTCGTCCAGCTCGAGGTCGGGGACGTTGAGGTTGAGCACGCAGGGCTCGGCGATGTTGATGAAGTACGGGATGACGCGCCCGGCGACTGCCGTGGCGGTGGCCCAGTGTGTGGGTTCGTCGCCACGGAGCGACACCGCCAGACCGCGCACACCCGACGTGTATCCGCTCACCGCGGCACCCACCGTGCCGGAGTGCACAACGGCGCGGCCGGTGTTGGCGCCGCGGTTGATGCCGGCGATCACCACGTCTGGGCGATCCCCGAATGCACCACGGATCGCGAGCCGTGATATGAACGCTGGAGAAGCGTCCACCGCGTAGCACGGCACGCCGTCGAGCCCCTCGAGTGCTCGCTCGTCGATGAGGACCTTCCCCTCGGACTGCACCGCCTGCAGCGCTGCGCCGGAGCCGCTGGCCTCGTGAGCGGGCGCAGCGACCAGCACATCAAGCCCCGCGTCGCGAGCCGCCATCGCCAGGTGCCGGATGCCCTCGAAGTCGATGCCGTCGTCGTTGGTCACCAGGGCCCGCAGCGTCATCTTCGGGCCACGCTAACACCTCGGCGGCGTAGCGCGACCAGTGCTGCCGAGGCATCAGCGGCGCTGAAGTCATGGGAACGGGTGGCTTCGGTACCGTGGCGCCTGTGGCGGACGATGCGCGCGACTAGCGCACTCGCGGTTCTGGCCGCGCTCGCGACGGGCCTGCTCGCGGCGTGTGGCTCCTCATCACTGCAGTTCACACCGCCGGGCAGCAGCACCGCGCGCTCCTCGACATCGTCGTCGTTCAGCCTGACGCAGGCCGCCGGCCCGGCACCCTACCTCGCGTTGGGCGACAGCGTCACGTTCGGGTTCGTTGCGCATCCGGCGCCGCCTGCGGGCGGCGGCGATCCCTACAAGAATGCTGCCGACTTTGTCGGATACCCGACGTACGTCGGCAACACGCTCGGCCTGAGCACCACCAACGCCTCGTGCGCCGGTGAGACCACCGGCTCGTTCCTCGACCCCAAGGCCGGCGACAACGGCTGTCACGCCTACCGCGCCGCGTATCCGCTGCACGTCTCGTATCCCGGCCAGACGCAGGAGCAGTTCGCGGTCTCGTTCCTGAAGGCGCACCCGACGACCGAGCTGGTCACGCTCGGCCTCGGCGCCAACGACGGCCTGCTCGTGATCGGCAATTGCGGCGGTCTCACCGACACCGCGTGCATCAACGGGCAGATGCCGGCGCTGCTCACGAGCATCACGACGAACCTGACCACCATCGTGCAGGCGGTGCGCAGCGCCGGCTTCAACGGCACGTTCGTGCTGGTGAACTTCTACTCGGTCAACTACGCCAACACATTCGAGACGCAGCTGGTCAGCCAGCTCAACGGCGCGATCGCGACCGTCGCCGGCACCAACCACCTTCCGCTCGCCGACACGTTCTCCGCGTTTCAGGCGGCGGCGAACCGGGTCGCCGGCAACACGTGCGCCACCGGACTGCTTGCGACGGGATCGAGCTCGCTCGGCCCATGCGATCTGCATCCGAGCCTGAGCGGCCAGCAGCTCATCGCCAGCGTGGTCGCGAACGTCGCCGTCAAGTAGCACCGGCGGCGCGCCTCACACCTCCTGTGGCTGCACCGGCATGCGCCGCTCGTGCCTCGGCGCGGACGGCCGCGTGCGCAGCAGCGCGGCGGGCACGTGGGGCAGCCACCAGTTCCAGCGCCCGAACAGCGACACCAGCGCCGGCACCAGCAGCATGCGGATCACCGTCGCATCGAAGAAGATGCCGGCGGCGAGCGCGGTGGCGAACGTCTTGATGACCGTTCCCGGTGCAGAACCGAGAATGAGGAACGCGAGGAAGAGGATGAGCGCCGCGGACGTGACGAGCCGTCCCGTGCGGCCGAGCGCGCGCACCACGGCGAGGTCGGTGTTGCCGGTGGCGTCATACTCCTCGCGGATGCGCGCGAGGATGAACACCTCGTAGTCCATCGACAGGCCGAACAGGAAGGCGAACACGAAGATCGGGATCCACTCGGCGACGGCGCCCGTTGCGTTGATGCCGAACAGCTGATACGAGCCGTGACCCTGCTGCCAGACGAACACCATGATCCCGTACGCGGCCAGCACCGATGCCACGTTGAGCAGCACCGCCTTCAGCGCGAGCAGCAGCGATCGGAACGCGCGCGCCAGCAGGATAAAGGTGATCACGAGCACGAGCGTGAGCATCAGCGGGAAGCTGCCGTAGACGGCGTCGACGAAGTCGGCGCTGCCCGCGGGGGCGCCACCGAGCTCGGCGCTCGCTCCGGCGCCGCTGGCGGCGGCGTGCACCGCAGTTCGCAGCGCCGCGATCTGGCTGCGGCCCTCCGATGTGTCCGGGTTCAGGCTGCTCAGCGCCATCACCAGCGACGCTGACACGGGCGGTGGCGGTGACCATCCCGGTCCCTGCGGCGCCAGCGCGGTGACCATGTTGGGCACGCGCTTTGCCGCATCCACCACCGCGGACACGGTCGCGCTCGACGGAGCCGGGTGCGGGACCGCGGTAATGAGCACCCAGTTGGGCTGCAGCGACGAGGTGCCCAGCCCCGAGTTCTCGAGCATCTTGAGTCCCTCGTACGCGGGACCGCTCTGCGCCAGCGAGTCGGGAACCGGCGTGCCCACCGTCAGCTGGGTCGCGGGCACGATGAGCACGGCGATGACCGCGATTGCGGCGCCGGCGGC
Source organism: Candidatus Dormiibacterota bacterium (assembly GCA_019234035.1). GTDB lineage: Bacteria > Chloroflexota > Dormibacteria > Aeolococcales > Aeolococcaceae > JAFALX01. The sequence continues at coordinate 3,806 of JAFALX010000242.1, forward strand.
GAGCCAGCGGTAGCGGACGACGACGCGGCCCCAGGCCGCCCAGCCGCGGCTGACGTGCGCCTCCTTGCGGACGTTCGGATACGTCATCAGCCGCCGCAGGAATCGTGGGATGAAGAACAGCACCGACGCGGCGTTTGCGGGGTACTGCCACGGCCAGCGCACACCCTCGCCACCCACCGAGTGCAGGATGACCGGCAGGAGCGTCACCGACACGATCACGCTGACCACTGGGATCAGCAGGCCGCCGTAGCCGACGCTGCGCAGGAACGGCACGGGAAGGACCACCAGCGCGAGCAGGCCGATGCCGACCGTCGTGCCGCTGAAGACGACCGCACGACCGGCCTTCTCCATCGACATCTGGATGGCCTCGTCGTTGGACAGGCCACGCGCGCGCTCCTCACGCCAGCGCGTGACGATCAGCAGCGAATAGTCGATCGCCACGCCGAGCCCGATGAGGCCGACGAGGAACTGCACGATGAACGAGACGTCGGTGATGTACGTCAGCCCGAGGATGAGCAGGAACGACGTCATGATCGCGACGACGGCGATGATGATCGGCACGAAGGCGATGAAGCTCGCGAAGACGAACGCGAGAATCGCGAGGGCGCCGACGCCGGCGACGAGCGTCTCCACCAGAAGGCTGGGACCCTCGCTGCTGGTGGTGTTGCTCACCAGCTCGTCGAGCCCGGTGAGGCGAACGGTGCCGCCGGCAACCGTCGCTGTGTTGACGAACTTGCGCAGGTCCTTCTCCTGCTGCGGCACGTCAAACGCGTTGGCGGCGTTGGGCGGCGGGTTGGGGATCGTCACCACGGAGAGCGTCGTGCGACCGTCGCTGCTCACGAAGTGGCGGTTGCACGCCCCGCTGGCGCAGGTCGACGCGTAGCTGACCACCTTGAGTGCGGGCTGCCCGGTGCGCAGCGGGTCGGTCTGCAGCACCTGCTGATCGAAGGCCGCGAGCTGCGCCAGGACACCAGGCGAGTCGACCGTCGTGCCCTGCGGCAGCTGGACCACGGTCACGACGTTGGTGTCGTAATTGCTGATGCCGTAGAGCGCGGCGATCTTGGCGCTGGCCTCCGGTCCCTCCTTGCCCGGGACGGAGAAGGTGGTGGACAGCCGGTTGATCGTCGTGCCCACCGTGATCACGCCGACCAGGGTCACGACCGCCCAGAAGGCGGCGACCCACCACTTGTGGGCGATCACGAAGCGGGAGAGACGCCCCAAAAAGGTCAACGGAGGATCTCCTACGGCCCGCCCCTCAGCCGCCACCGTGGTTGGGCGAGTGCTGCTACAGCGCGGGCTAAATGTACCGGCTCACGGAGTGGACACCGCCTCCGGCCCTGGTGTGACGACGCCCGACTCGTAGGCCAGCACCACCAGCTGGACCCGGTCGCGCAGCCCGAGCTTGCCGAGGACGCGGGCGACGTGCGTCTTCACGGTTGCCGGGCTGAGATGGAGGGCCGCCGCGATCTCGGCGTTGCTGAGGCCGCGCGCCACCTGGACGACCACCTCGCGCTCGCGATCGGTCAGCTCGCTGAGCTCCGCCGGCGGCGCCTGCGCCCGCCGCCTCGCGAACTGCTCGATGAGGCGCCGCGTGATCGCCGGCGCCAACAGCGACTCGCCCGCGGCGACGAGCCGGACCGACGCGATCAGCTGCTCGGGCGTCACGTCCTTGAGCAGGAACCCGCACGCGCCGCCCTCGACGGCGCGAAAGACGTACTCGTCGACGTCGAACGTGGTGAGCATCACCACCTTCGTGCTGTAGCCACCGTCGAGGATGCGCCGCAGCGCCTCGAGCCCGTCGACGCGCGGCATGCGGATGTCGAGCAGCACGATGTCGGGGTGCAGCCGTTGCACGCCGGCGATCGCCTCATCGCCGTCGGCCGCCTCGCCCACCACATCGATGCCGGGCTCGTCCTCGAGGATCATGCGGAAACCGCCGCGCACGAGCGTCTGGTCGTCGGCGATCAGCACGCGAATCGAGCGCGCGGCGCCGCTGCTCACGGCGCGGCCGCGATGTTCGGCAGCCACGCGCGCACGGCGAAGCCCCCGCTGGGACGCCGGCCCGCACTGAATGTGCCACCGCAGACCGCAACGCGCTCCGCGAGGCCGGTGAGACCGCGGCCGCCGGCGCCGTTGTGCGCAGTCCCCGGCCCCTCGTCGACGACCTCGAGCGCGAGCCCCTCGTCGCGGTAGTCGAGCACCACCTCCGTGCGGGCGCGCTCCGCGTACTTCAGCGCGTTGGTGAGCGCCTCCTGCACGACGCGATACGCGGCGAGGTCGGCGGCAGGCGGCAGCGGCGCGTTCTCTCCGCGCACCG
>JAFALX010000264.1 GCA_019234035.1 Candidatus Dormiibacterota bacterium
CGCTGGTTCCACCAACGTCGTGACTGTGACGAAAACCCCGATCGCGGCGGCGAAGGCCAGCCAGCCGACCATGAACGCGAACATCGCGCGGCGCAGCCGGAGCACACCGACGAGCCGTGTTCCCGATGGCGCTGGTTGCAGCTGAGCGTCGAGAACCGAGTTGAACGAGTTGAAGAGGAACGGGATGTTGGTGGTTACCTGAAGGCGCCCGCCGTCGACCCAACCGCTCAGCCGGCCTCGAGCGATGAGATAGTCAAAGGCACGCTCCGGCTTCACCGCGTATTGGATCCGAGCGGTCAGGTCAGTCGCGGTAGCCGCAGTGTCGAACGCGACGATGCCGCCGCTCCACAACCATCGCACGCCACCCGGGCGTCGCCAGAGCCGCTGCCCCGGACGGAACGGCTGCAGTGACCGCTCGGCGTCGACGAGTCCGCGGATCGGTCGCGCAGGTGGGTGCCGCCGGTGCAGTTGCGATCGGAGCACCAGAGTCAAGAGGCCGGCAGCGGTTCCCAGGAAGAAGACGAACAACAGGAAACCCGTGAGATTGCTGCCGTTGTCGGGCACGAACGCGAGGCCGATCAACACCATAAGCCACGCGACGAACCAGATAACGAAGCGCCACCGCCGGCGCAGACCGCGGTACGAGAGGCGCCAGCGTCTCAGCATCGTCGCGAGACTAGCGCGACGGAATTCACGGACGCACACGTCACGCCGGAATGTGACGGCTCCGTCGCGCGGCGACGACCGCGAACGGTTGCAGTGAGCGCTCGGAGATCACGACGCGAGCGCGCTGTGGCCGGCCTGTGGTGCAGTGCCACCGGCTGGCGTCGCCGCCACGTTCCACACCATCACTGCATCGGCAGGAATGTCGACGCGGCATGGCGCGCCGATACGCGGCCACGCGCGCGTCGCACCACGCGCGCTCAGTTGCAGTGAGCCGATGGCAACGGTTGCCTCGCTCACCGAGCCTGCGTCGACCGCGTCGACGAGCTTCCCCAGGTAGGCACCGTTGGGATGAACGCTGACGTCCTCTGCTCGCAGGCCCCAGTCAACGACGGTCCCGGGTTCCAGTCGGTCTGTCGGTGCCTCGATGACGGTCCCCTCGCAGCTGACGCAGCCTCGCGCATGGACGACGCCCGTCCCGGTGTTGGCCACACCGATGAGTGCTGCCACCGCCGCCGACGCCGGGTGGCCGAACACGTCGGCGGTCGATCCCTGCTGGATTGCAACGCCGCTGGCGATGACGATGATCTCGTCCGCGAGCAGCGCGGCTTCCTCGGGATCGTGGGTGACCAACACCGTTGCGAGGCCTGTGTCGCGCTGCAGCCGGCGAAGGTCGCGTGCGAGCCGGTGGCGCAGCGGCGCGTCCAGCGCGCTGAACGGCTCGTCCAGCAGCACCAGCGACGGATGCCGGGCCAGCGCGCGGGCGAGCGCCACGCGTCGCTGCTGGCCTCCGGACAGCTCGTCTGCAAAGCGATCCGTCAGACCGGCGATGCCGAGCTGCTGCAGCCACCACGCCGCCAGCGCAGAGTCGGCGCCGATGCTGAACATCACCTGGTCCCAGACCGTGCGCCTCGGCATCAGCGCGGAACGTTGCGGGAGGTAGCCGATCCCTCGCTCCTCCGGGTCCAGCTGCTGCATGGCGCGGCCGCCGGCGTTGATGTCCGCGTGGTCAGCAGGTGTGATGCCCGCCAGCAGCCGCAGCGTCAACGTCTTGCCGGATCCCGACGGCCCGAGCAGCGCGATCCGCGGGGTGTGCGCCTGATACGCCAGGTCGAGCTGGAATGTGCCCAGGCGCTTCTGCAGCGCAAAACGCAGCGGAATGACGCGCTGCGCCTGCGGTCCGGTGGCATCGGGAATGATCGCCCGCGGGCGGCGGCGCCGCCCCTGCAGCTGCACCCCGGCGAGCACGACGAGCGCGGCGGCGAGCGCGACCGCCATCGGCAGGTCCGTGCTGGGCACACCGGTGCTGCCGAATTGCACGAAGGTGAACACGGGGAGCGAGTACGGGTGGTACGCCAGGATCACTGTCGCCCCGAACTCGCCGAAGGCGCGCAGCCAGGCGAGGATGAGCCCGGCCTGCACACCGGCCCACGCACCGGACAGCGCGACATGCAGGAAGCGGCTCACACCGCGATGCCCGAGGGTTCGCGCCACGTCCTCGAGCTCCGGATCGACGCCGGCAAAGGCCCCGCGCGCGGCGATGACGAGGAACGGCGCGGCGACAAACGTCTGCGCGATGACGATGCCAACGGGTGTGTCCGTTAGGTTGCCGCCGAACACCCGCCCCAGCGGCGTGTACGGGCCGACGAGGGCCAGAAGCAGGATCCCGCTCATCAACGGTGGCAGCGCCAGCGGCAGCGCCACGAACACGGTGAGCGCGGTTCCCAGCCGGCCCTTGCTGCGCGCCAGAACGTACGCCAGTGGAATGCCGAGAATCGCGATGATCGCGGCCGAGATCGTCGCCGTCACCAACGACGTCACCAGCGCGTCCTGCACGCCGGGCGCGGGGGCGACGCCCTGCGTCAGCCGTACGAGAAAGGCGACGATCGGCGCCGCGAGATAGAGGACGAGCAGCGCGCCCAGCCACGGAAGCGGACTACGAATCCGTGAGGTCACCCGCCGGAGAGAAGCGAGCGGAGAGTCGACGGCACCGCAGACGGGTCACCCGTCAGTGATGGCTGCAGCACCGTGATCCCGTGGCGTGTGAGTGTTGCCTGCCCGGTTGCGCTGAGCAGATACGCCACGAACGACGCGCCCCCTGCGGGGTGCTCTGCGTTGTTGAGGACGGTCACCGTGTACGTCGCGCTCAGCGACACCGGCGTCAGCGACACCGTCGGGATGTTCTGCTCCTTCGCCTCATTGGAGTAGAAGAAGCCCGCGTCGAGCTGGCCCGACTCGAGACGGCCGACGAGCGTTTCCTCGGGGAACACGGCGAAATTCGGCAGCGCCGAGGTGAGCGAGGGAATGCTCAGCGTTGACGCTGCCTGGGTCAGCGCGTCGACTGTCAGCTTCCCCTTGGGATCGAGGGTCGGATCCGTGCGCCCAATGCGAATCCCGGACTCCATGATCACCTGGTACCAGGGTTTGCTGCGGAAGTCCGCGGCGAACTGGCTGTTGCTGTTGTAGCCGAGCACGAGCGGAGCCTTCGCGAACGTCGCGTACCAGGAGACGAGATTGCGGTTGGCAGAGCCCTGCAAGCCCGCATTCGCGGTCGGGCTGGCGCTGATGAACACGTCGCCGTAGCGCACCCCGCCCTTGATCTGCGAGACGAGCTCGGTCGAGCCGGCGCCGTACCCCTCGTACACGTACCCGGTCGCGCGCGCGAACGCCGGACCCAGGTCGTGCTCCATCAGGTTCACCAGCGACCCTGCATAGAGCACGGACAGCGCGCCCTTCGATGACGTCGGTGATGGCGCCGTCGATCCTGACCCGGCGCTCCCCCCGCATGCGCTCAGGGGCAGCAGCAGTCCGGCGAGTGCGAGCGCTCTCACCGATACGCGGTGCGCCCGACGACGACCGCCCAGGAAGCGTACGAAGGGATTGATCTGCACCGAAACTCACTCCGTGACACGACCCGCCGCGAGCGTGCCTAGGATGCCACGCGTCACCGCGGGCCCGAATCCCAGCGGCCGTCGGCGCGGGCGCGCTCAACCTCCGCGAGGCCCGCCGCGTGCATCTCGCCGGCAGCGATCAACTCTTCGGCGATCCGGATGTTGCCTGCGGTCCAGCTGCTGCCCGGCCGCCGCGGCGCGAAGCGCAGGCGATATGACGTCGCATCGCGACTCTTCGACTTGTTGTCGACCCACCCGAAGCAGGCGGCTTCCCGAAGGGCTTCCTCGAACGTGAGCTGCGTCGCTGCCGCAGCTCCTTTCCTCTTCACCACCACCCATGCATTGGAGGCGGTGGCGTGATGCACCTCGAGCCACCGGCGCCATGCCCTCGAATCCGCGACCAGCACCTCCTCGGCCTCTTCCGGCACCGGCCGAGCGTACTCGACAGGCAGCGCGAGATCCTCGGCGCCGGCGCGGTGCGGTCGCGCGGACGACCGCGTGGGCGCCTCGTGCCTATACTCGGCACCTTGACCACGCTTCGCACACGCATTCGGGAACACCTCCCGCCGGCCACGGTCGAGAGCCTTCGCGCCATCCGGCATGCGTCGGCGCAGGGACTGGTCGGCGCCGATCTCTACCACCTTCGCGTCGAGCTCGAGCAGAGCATCGAGCACCGGCTTCAGCAGAGCGAGGCGGTCCAGCATGAGCGGTTGCTGCTGGCACTGCGCGACCAGCTCCGCCGCGAGCTCGACGCTGAGCTGGAGCGCCGGACGCAGGAGCTGATGGACCGGTTGGATGTCCTGTTCGGCGCGTGGTCTCGCATCGTGTCGACGCTCGAGGACCGCATCGACGTGCTGGAACGTCGCGAGACGCCCGCGGACACCGAGGTCAACGGGCATGTGGTGCAGGTCGCAGACAATGAGGCGGCCGGATCCCCTGTGCCCCGCTGACGTTCAGACGGGCGCAGACCGGTCGCGCAGCGCCTCGTAGGCGCGCGTGAGCCGCGCGATGTGCTCGGTCTCGACCGCGCGTTCTGCGCGCTCACGGTCGAACGCGTCGCTGAGCTCCTGATACCGTCGCTGCAGCGATTCGAGCGAGCGGGCCAGGCGCTCGACCCGCGGGCTGGCACCGCGCTCGGCCGCCGCGAGCAGCCCCTGCAGCTTCTGCACCTCGGACTGCAGCGCCTCGACCCTGGACACCCACGGGTGGGGCTGGTACTCGTCGAGCACGTTCGGCGGGTAGCTGAGCAGCTGCGCGGTGCGATGGTCATCGGATTGCGCGTACCAGCGGTTCACGCCGTCGAACAGCACCGCCGCGTAGCCTGCGGCCACGAGAATCGGCTCCCATCCCTGATGCACCGGCCGGGTCGTCAGCGGCTCGGCAGCCTCCACGACGACGATTCGCGGGAGCCACCGTGACCAGTCGGCGCCCTCGAGCACCGGCCGCTCGTGGCCCTCGACGTCGATCTTGAGAAAGCTGATCGGCGTCCCCTCGTCGCAGTGTTCGGCGCAGACCTGCGCGAGGGTGGTCACGGTGACCGCTTCCTCATCCCCGAGCTGTCCGAAGGCGCGCAGGCGGCCGGTCTCCGCGGTGTCGATGGTCGCGAGCCCGTCGCCGGCGAGCGCATGGTGCAGGGTGGCGGTGCCGGGAGCGTCCGACAGCGCGACCTGCAGCGTGACGTCCCGCGGCCGGGCTGCCCGCAGTCTGGCCGCGTACTTCGCCTGGGGCTCGATGTTGATCCCCCGCCACCCGAGGTCGTAGAAGTGCCGGGTGACGCTGTCCTCGGTGGGGTCGTACGCGCCCACGTCGATGTAGAAGCCGGAGGTCGTGTCCGCGAGCGCACGGGCCAGCAGCACGTCCTCGTGGTTCTGTGCGTAGGAGATCACGCCGTCTGTCCAGCCGCCACTCGCGGTCCTTCCCACCACGCGATGGCGTCATGCACACGCGGATCGGGGTCGTCTTTGAGGCGCGCCAGCGCCCACTGCACCTCCGGCTGCCCGCGGAGCGCGGGATCCAGCTCGCGGCCGGCGCGGGCGCAGCACGCGCGGCAGTCGGCGTTGTCGTGCTGCGACTCGGCGACGAAACGCCGCAGGTTCTCCCCGATGCTGAGCGGCGGATCGACGCGCCACCCCGGGAGCTCCGGGAGATCGCGCCTGACTGCGAGGACGTCGGTCACGGTCGTGACCTGCACCTCCTCGGCACGGCGGCGGATCAAACGATTCGGCTCGACGGTGTATGCGCGGTAGCCGCGTTGCTCGAGGAACCGCACGAGGTCTGTGGGCGTGGCGCCGAACATTCGCAACGTATGGGGGCAGCACTCCACGACCAGGAACGGCGGGGGCTCTGCTGCGAGCGTGCGTTCCATGCCACGGAGCACCTCGAGGTCCGCTCCCTCCACGTCGATCTTCACAAGGTCGACGCGGTCGAGGCGCGCGCCGGCGAGCAGCGAGTCGACGGTCCGCAGCGACACGCCAACAGAGGCCGGGTCCTCTTCGGTGGTGAGCTGTCCCCACGGT
>JAFALX010000244.1 GCA_019234035.1 Candidatus Dormiibacterota bacterium
GCCGCAGCGCACGGCGAGGCCGGTCACCGGCGGCCTCTTTGCGCCGGCGGAGCGGCGCCCCGGCACCGCCCCGGTCGACCCCGACGACGTTCCGTTCTGACCTGACATACACAGCATTGTGTAGCATTGCCGACGTGACCGCAAGCACCCAACGCCTGGACCTCGAGCTGGTGGAGCGCTCGCTGGCGTCCAGCCGCGAGCGTGCCCAGGCGCTGATCGCGGCGGGGCTCGTCGAGGTGGACGGCCGGCTCGCGGTGAGCGCCGGGAGGCGCGTGAGCTCGCAGGTCGAGGTCAGGCTGATCGGCTCCGACCATCCCTGGGCGAGCCGTGGCGGGCTCAAGCTCGACGCGGCGCTCGACGAGTTCGCCATCTCGCCGGCGGGACGCGTCTGCCTGGACGCGGGGGCGTCGACCGGCGGCTTCACCGACGTGCTGCTCAGCCGCGGCGCCGCCCGCGTCTACGCGGTCGACGTCGGGCACGGGCTGCTGGCCACGCGGATCGCGGGCGACGTGCGCGTGACCGTCATCGACCGCACCAACCTGCGCACGCTGCGAGAGCTCCCCGGCGCGCCGCCCGACCTGGTCACCCTCGACCTGTCGTTCATCTCGCTGCGGCTGGTGCTGCCGGCCGTGGCCGCCCTGACGGCGCGGCCCGCGGACATCGTGGCGCTGTTCAAGCCGCAGTTCGAACTGGGGCGCGAGGCGGTCGGCCGCGGCGGCGTGGTGCGTGACGTCGCGGTCGGCGTCGCCGCGGCGGCGGAATTCCTCACATGGGTCGGGGACGAGTACCAGGCGGAGCACCCCCATCCGCCCATGGCCGCGCCGATCCGGGGCGCCAAGGGCAACCAGGAGCACCTGGTGCACTTCCGCCTCCCCGGAGCCGCGCCGTGAACGACCCCGCAACGATCGGGTTTCTCCTCCATCCCGGCGAGCAGGCCAGCGTGCAGGCTGCGGTGGCGCGCGCCCAGGCGTGCGGCTTCGGCGTCTGGACCGCGCTGGATCACCCGGAGGCCGAGCTGGAGGAGCACGCCGCCACCACCAAGTTGCTCGTCACAGTCGGGGGCGACGGCACCTTCCTGTATGGAGGCCGCCTGGCCGCGCCGCTCGGCATCCCCGTCCTCGGCGCCAACCGCGGCCGCCTGGGCTTCCTGGCGGAGGTCGAGATCCCGCGTCTCCCGGAGGCCATCAGCCGCTTTGCCACCGGCGACTTCCGCATCCAGCGGCGATCGCTCATCGACGTCGAGACGGTGCGCGGCGGCCGGCCATCGGAGCGCGCGCTCGCGCTCAACGAGGTCGTGGTGCGCACGCGCGACGTCGCGCTGGCGCGCGTTCGTGTCGACGTGGACTCGGAGCGCCTCGGCGTCTTCGATTCCGACGGCGTGGTGGTCGCGACCGCCAGCGGCTCGACGGCATACGCGATGAGCGCCGGGGGGCCGCCTGTCGATCCGCGCCTGCGCGTGCTCGTGGTCGTGCCCCTGGCGCCGCACGCCGTCACGACGCGCCCGGTGGTGCTCCCCGACGCCGTCAACGTGCGCGTCATCCTCGAGCGCGGCATGTGTGCCGTCGCCGTCGACGGCGTGTCGCTGTGCGACCTCGTCGCCGGCGGCGAGGTGACGGTGCGGCCGGGGCCCGACCTCGAGGTGGTGCGCTTCGCGGACTCGCCGGCGTTCATGCAGCGCCTTCGTCAGAAGTTCCGCTACGGCGTGCCGCTGCGCGACATCGCGGCGGCCGATGCCGAAGCAGACGAACAGCGCGACGACGCACGAGGAGAGCTCCATGACGCTTCGTGAGCTGCGCGTGAGCAATCTCGCGGTGATGAAGGAGACGGTGCTCGAGCTCGATGCGGGGTTCAGCGTGCTCACCGGCGAGAGCGGTGCCGGCAAGTCGGTGTGCATCACGGCGCTGCGGCTGGCGCTCGGCGGCAAGCCGGAGTCCGATGTGATACGTCCCGGTGCCACCGCCGCGCGAGTAGCAGCCGTTTTTGACAATATCTCTGCGACGACCGCCCAACGGCTTCGCGAGCTGGGGATTCCCGATGACGATCTGCTGACGCTGGTTCGCGAGGTGCCGCGCTCCGGTCGCGGCGTGTGCCGCATCAACGGCGCGATGGTGTCGCAGGCGGTGCTGCGCGAGGTGGGGGAGGCCCTCGTCGAGGTGACCGCGCAGGGCGCCAGTCAGCGTCTGCTCAAACGAGCCTGGCAGCTCGACGTGCTGGACGCGGCCGGCGGTCAGCAGGTGGTGGCGTTGCGCGCCGAGGTGGCCGACACCGTGCGCTGCTGGCGCCAGGCGAGCGAGGAGCTCGCGGCCGCACGCCGCGCGGCCAGCAGTGGCGCGGCAGAGGTCGCGCGCGCCCGCGACGTCGTGGCGGACCTCGAGCGCCTGGAGCTGCGCAGCGGTGAGGATGAAGAGCTCGGCGTCGAACGGCTGCGGCTCCGCCATGCGGCGCGGATCGTCGAGGCGGCGCAGGCGCTCGCCGAGGCGGTCGCCGGCGACGACGGCGGCGCTGCCGATGTGCTTGCCGCGGCCATGGACAGCGCCGCCGAGGCCGGCGCCGTCGACACGATGATCCAGGACCTCACCACTCGCGCCGCGAACCTCGTCGAGGAGCTGCGCGAGCTCGGGCTCGACGCCAAGCGTCATGCCGGCGGGGTCACGTTCGACGACGAGCGGCTGGCCGAGGTCGAGCAACGGCTCGACGCCATCGCCCGCGTGGTGCGGCGGCACGGCTCGCTGGAGCAGGCGCTCGAGGACCTCGACGCCGCCCGGCGCGTCCTCGACGCGACCGGCGGCGGCGACGACCGCGTCGCGGCGCTGGAGGGCGAGCTGGCCGCGGCCGCTCGCCGCGCCGGCGAGCTGGCGGCGCGGCTCAGCAGCGCGCGAACCGCCGCCGCACGACGGATGGAGCAGGCCGTCACCGATGAGATCCGCGCGCTCGGGATCCCGCATGGGCGGTTCAAGGTCGTGATGAGCCGGGTGCCCGATCCGGCAGGCGTCGACACCGGTGACGGCATCTCGGTCCGCTGCGGAGCGCGCGGTGTCGACGAGGTGGAGTACCGCTTCAGCGCCGCGCGCGACGTCCTGCCGGTTCCGCTCGACGAGGGTCCCTCGGGTGGCGAGCTCTCGCGTGTGGCGCTGGCCCTGTCCGTGGTCGCGGTCGAGGAGGGCGCGCCGATCCTCGTGCTCGACGAGGTGGACACCGGCATCGGTGGCGAGACGGCGGCGCGCATCGGTGACGTGCTCGCCGGGATCGGCGCCGGGCGCCAGGTGCTGGCGGTGACGCATCGCGCGGAGATCGCGGCGCGTGCCGACGGTCATCTGGTCGTTCGCAAGCA
>JAFALX010000413.1 GCA_019234035.1 Candidatus Dormiibacterota bacterium
CCTCCACGTGACCGATGGCGCGGCGGTGGAGATCGACCCGCACACCGGAGACGTCCTTGCCTATGTGGCGAGCGCCGGGGCGGACGTGCCCGGCGGCCAGATCGACATGGCGGCCGCGCCGCGGCAGCCGGGATCGTCGTTCAAGCTCTACACGTACACCACCGCCCTGGCCACCGGCAAGGCGAGCATGGTGTCGCCGGTGCTCGACGCGCCCATCAGCCTGCCATCCGGCGGCGGCGCCAACGGCACGCAGCCATACAGCCCGCTCGACTACGACAGGATGTGGCACGGCCCGCAACCGATCGAGCGCGCGCTCGGCAACTCGCTCAATGTGCCGGCGATCCGCACCGAGCTGGTGACCGGGATCCCGTGGATCGTCGCGACCGCGCGAGCGATGGGCGTCACCACGCTGACGCAGCCGCCGCAGTCGTATGGACCGAGCCTCACGCTCGGCACGTACGGTGTCCCGTTGTGGGAGATGGCGCAGGCCGGCAGTGTGTTCGCGTCGGGCGGCACGCTGCACCACGCGCGGTTCGTGCAGAGCGTCGTGCGCACCGACGGGACGCAGCACGGCCTCGCCTCGACCGGCGCGCAGCAGGTGCTGGATCCGCGCGTCGCATTCCTGATGAACGACATGCTGAGCAACGACGCCAACCGGTCGATGGAGTTCGGCAGCGGCGGGCTCCTGATGGTCGCCGGCCACCAGGTTGCGGCCAAGACCGGCACGAGCGAGGACTTCCGCGACAACGTGACCATCGGTTGGACGCCGAGTCTCGTGACCGCGACGTGGGTCGGCAACGCCGACGACTCGCCCATGCACGGGACGACCGGGATCACCGGCGCCGCGCCGATCTGGCACGACGTCATGGCCCACGAGCTCAGCGGCGCGGACGCCTGGCCTGGGGCGCCGTCGGGGCTGCAGAGCGCGGCCAGTCCAGACGGTCTCGCGTTCTTCCTGCCCGGAACGAGTGCGCAGACCGGCGAGCCGGCGCTCATGACGATCGGGGCGGCACCGCAGCGCACGGGCGGCGGCAAGGGCGACGGTGGTGGCGGCGGGGATTCCGGCGGGCAGGGCCAGGGCGGCGGCCACGGCGGCAAGCACTGACGTTGGCAAACGATTAAGAGCCGGTAACGCAGTGCCATGGCCGGCGCGTGAAGCCGTCTCGTGTTGACTGCACGACCGGACGGACCGCATACTTGGCGCTCGCGATGAAACTCGGCCTCGTTCTGGTTCTGATTCTGGGCCTGCTCCTCGTTGGGAGCGGGGGCTCTCGCCTTCAGGCCAGGCACGTGCCGAGATAGCACAAAGACCAAGCCGGAAGAAGCGAAAGGGCCCCTCCCACAAGAGGGGCCCTTTCTTGTCTCCGGCGACAATCTGCTGAGGAGGTGACGCCATGACCGACTTCTGGCCCGGCCAGAACCCGTGGAACTCGTTCGAGCGCAACCCCGCGTGGGACGACGCCGCAGATCCGGTTCATGTGCGCACCGACGACGGCGATGCCGATGCGCGGAGCTCCGGGGAGCCGGCACAGGGCGTGGCCTTCGTGCAGGAGGCAATTCAGCGGGTGTACCACCCGTAATGGCCGCCACCGCCGCCCGCACCGACCAGACACCTGAACCGGCGCGACGCCTCACGGGCGCGCAGATCGCGCTGGAATCACTCATCCGCGAGGGGACCGAGACCATCTTCGGATACCCCGGTGGCGCCAACCTCTGGCTCTACCGGTACCTGCCGGAGTACCCGCAGCTGCGCCACATCCTCGTGCGTCACGAGCAGGGCGGCGCGCACGCGGCAGACGGCTTCGCGCGCAGCAAGCGCGGCTCCGTCGGCGTGGTGTTCGCCACCAGCGGACCCGGTGCGCTCAATCTCGTGACCGGGCTCGCCACCGCATATCTCGACTCGGTTCCCGTGATCGCGATCACCGGCCAGGTGGCGACGACCGCAATCGGCACGGACAGCTTCCAGGAGTCCGACGTCATCGGCTCGACGATGTCCGTGGTCAAGCACTCGTATCTGATCACTCGAGCCGAGGACATCGCCCCAACCATAAAGGAGGCATTCCATGTGGCCCGGACCGGACGGCCCGGGCCGGTGCTCATAGACTTTCCCAAGGACCTGCAGGCGGCCGTCACCGAGTTCAACTACCCCGAGGAACCGATCCGTCTGCGCTCGTTCCCACCGCCGCCGCGTCCGGATGCGGCGCGTCTGCGCCGCATCGCACAGCTGATCCGCGAGGCCAAGCGTCCGGTGATCCTCGCCGGCCGCGGCGTGATCATCTCTGGCGCCGAGGAGACGCTGCTCGAGCTGTCCCACAAGGCGAACATCCCGGTGGGCTGGACGCTGCTGGGCACAGGAGCGTATCCCGTCACCGATCCGCTCGCGCTGCAGATGGTCGGCTTCATGGGCGCCGGCTACACGAACAAGGCCGTGTGTGACGCCGACGTGCTGATCATGATCGGCATGCGCTGCGACGACCGCGTCACCACGAAGCTGGACTCGTTCGCCCCGAGAGTGGAACACCTCATCCACATCGACATCGATCCTGCCGAGATCGGCAAGAACGTGGTGCCGCACGTGTCGGTCGTCGCCGACGCGGACACCGCGCTGCGGGAGCTCATCCCGATGGTCGAGCCCAAGCGCGAGCACGAGTGGCTGACGCAGATCGACCAGTGGCGCGAGGAGCATCCGGTCCGCTTCCTCAACCACAACGGGCTCCTGCAGCCGCAGGAGGTGCTCGAGGAGATGTACTCGCGCAGCCAGGACGAGGCGATCGTGCTGGCCGACGTTGGCCAGAACCAGATCTGGGCTGCACTGTGGTTCCGCTACAGCCGCCCGGGGCTGTTCCTCAACTCCGGCGGCACCGGGACGATGGGCTACGCCTTCCCCGCGTCGATGGGCGCCAAGATGGCGAACCCGGACAAGACCGTGTTCTGCGTCACCGGAGAGGGCGGCTTCGTCATGAACATGCAGGAGATGGCGACGATGGTGGAGAACAACATCGCCGTCAAGGTCCTGGTGCTCAACAACCGCTCGCTCGGCATGGTGCGGCAGTTCCAGGACGACTTCTACGAGGGCGTGCGCTCCGCCGTCGACCTGAGCTTCACCCCGGATCTCGTCAAGCTCGGCGACGCCTTCGGCATGAAGGCGATGACGACGGACAAGCTCGAGGAGGTGGGGCCGATGCTCGACGCTGCGCTGGCGCACGACGGGCCGGTGCTCATGAACTTCGACATCGACCCGCTCGCCAACGTGTACCCGATCGTGCCGTTGGGCAAGGGCATGCTGGACTTCGTGGAGGCGGAGTGATGAGCCAGACACGACTGCTGTCCGTTCTCGTGGAGAACAAGCCAGGCGTCCTGCACCGCGTCGCGTCGATGATCCGGCGGCGGGGGTTCAACATCGATTCGCTGTCGGTGGGCCCCACGGAGGATGACAGCGTTTCGCGCATGACGATCGCCGTGCATGTCGGCAAGCAGCAGGCCGAGCAGGCGACCAAGCAGCTGTCCAAGCTGGTTGACGTCATCACGATCGACGACATCACCGGGCTGCGCAACGTGGCGCACGAGCTGCTGCTCATCCGCATCCACGCGCCGGCGGGTCAGCGCCGGGAGATTCTCGATCTCATCGCGATCTTCCGCGGACGCGTCGTCGACGTCGCGCCCAACACGCTGATCGTCGAGGTCACCGGGAGCACGGAGAAGATCGACAACTTCATCGAGCTCGTGCATCCGTATGGCATCAAGGAGGCGGCGCGCAGCGGCGCAGTCGCGCTGGTGCGCGGGGACGAGGCGCGCATCCGGCTCGTCGATTTCGAGATCGGCACCGACGTGACAGAACGAAGCGCCGCACCCGCCCAGGGTGAGGCGGCCGACACCACCGGCACAGTCTGATTCAGAGGAGGTGAACCCGCGATGACCGCGCGCATGTACTACGACCAGGACACCGATCCCGCGGCGCTCGCGGGACAGCGCATCGCCATCATGGGATATGGCTCACAGGGGCACGCGCACGCGCTGAACCTTCGCGACAGCGGGCACGACGTGCGCGTCGGTCTGCCGGAGACGAGCGGCAGCCGCGCGGCAGCTCGCGACGAGGGGCTGCGGGTGCTGACCCCGGCCGATGCGGCCGCCGAGGCCGACGTGATCATGGTGCTGATCCCCGACACGGGACAGCGCGCGCTGTACGACTCGGCGATCGCGCCGAACCTGCAGCCGGGCAACATGCTCATGTTCGCCCACGGGTTCAACATCCGTTTTGGGCTGATCAACCCGCCCGAGGGTGTGGACGTGAGCATGGTCGCGCCCAAGGGCCCGGGACACCTCGTGCGCAGCACGTATGTCGCGGGACAGGGTGTGCCGAATCTCTTCGCGGTGCAGCAGGACGCGACCGGCACCGCCCGGGCCCGCACCCTCGCATACGCACGCGGCATCGGCGGCACGCGCGCCGGCGTGCTCGAGACGACGTTCGCCGAGGAGACCGAGACCGATCTCTTCGGTGAGCAGGCCGTGCTGTGCGGCGGCGTGTCGTCGCTGGTGAAGGCCGGGTTCACCACGCTCGTCGACGCGGGATACCAGCCCGAGCTCGCCTACTTCGAAGTGATGCACGAGCTCAAGCTCATCGTCGATCTCATGTACCAGGGCGGCCTCTCGTACATGCGCTACTCGGTGAGTGACACCGCGGAGTACGGCGACTACACGAGCGGTCCCAAGGTGATCGACGAGCGCGTGCGCGCGACGATGAAGTCGCTCCTCACCGACATCCAGAACGGCACGTTCGCCAAGCGCTGGATCGCCGAGAACGAGGACGGCCGTCCGAACTTCGTCGAGTGGCGCGACGAGGAGCTGCACCAGCCCATCGAGCAGGTGGGCGCCGACCTGCGCGCGAAGATGGCGTGGCTGGGTGCGAAGACGGCACCGGGCGCCGTGCAGCCCGCGGGCGCGTCGCCGGAGCCGTCATGAGCGCTGAAACGCAACATCTCCGCATCCTTGACACGACGCTGCGCGACGGCGAGCAGTCGCCCGGCGTCGCGCTGAGCGCGGACGACAAGTTGCAGATCGCGCACCAGCTCGCGCGCGTCAACGTCGACATCATCGAGGCCGGGTTCCCATACAGCTCGCCGGGCGACTTCGCCGCCGTGAAGGCGATCGCCAAACAGATCGAGGGACCGGTCATCGCCGGGCTGGCCCGGTGCTTCGAGGAGGACGTGCGCCGTTGCGCGGAGGCCGTCAAGCCCGCCAAGCGCGCGCGCATCCACATCTTCATCGGCACGTCCCCCATCCACCGCGAGGGGCAGCTGCGCATGACCAAGCAGCAGGTGTTCGACCGCGCTGTCTCGATGACCGCGCTGGCACGTGAGTTCCAGGAGGACGTCGAGTTCTCGCCGATGGACGCGAGCCGCACGGAGCCCGAGTACCTCGCGGACGTCGTCGCCGCCACGATCGAGGCGGGCGCTACCACCATCAACCTGCCTGACACGGTGGGCTATGCCACGCCGGACGAGTGGCGCGCGCTGCTCGCCTGGATGTACGAGCGGGTGCCGCGCCTGCACGACGTCGTGCTCTCGGTGCACTGCCACAACGATCTGGGGCTGGCAACCGCCAACTCGCTCGCCAGCGTTCGCGCCGGCGCGCGGCAGGTGGAGACGTGCGTCAACGGCATCGGTGAGCGCGCCGGCAACGCGGCGCTCGAAGAGGTGGCGATGGCCACGCAGCTGCACCCCGAGGTGTTCGGCGTCACGACGCAGCTCGACAGCTCGCAGCTGTATCGCACGTCGCGGCTGGTGTCGCAGCTCACCGGCATGCTGGTGCAGCCGAACAAGGCGGTGGTGGGCGCCAACGCCTTCGCGCACCACAGCGGCATCCACCAGGACGGCGTCCTGAAGGACCCGCGCACGTTCGAGATCATGAGGGCGGAGGCGGTGGGCGCCGGCTCCAGCCTGGTGCTGGGCAAGCTCAGCGGCCGCCACGCGCTCAAGGAGCGGCTGGCGCAGATGGGATACGCGCTCGACGAGGAGGAGCTGAAGCGCGCGTTCGTGCGCTTCAAGGAGCTCGCCGACCGCAAGCGCGAGGTGACCGACCGCGACCTCGAGGCGATCCTCGCCGACGAGCGCACCGTCGCCGACGAGAGCTTCCGTCTCGAGCATCTTCAGGTCAGCTGTGGCACGAACCTGCGGCCCACCGCGACGGTGCGCATGCTGTTCTCCGACGGTGTCAGCCGCGAGAGCGTGGCGCTCGGTGACGGACCGGTCGACGCCGCGTACCGCGCCATCGACTCGCTGGCGCAGGTGCCGGGCGAGCTCGAGGAGTTCGCGATTCAGGCGGTGAGCGGCGGCATCGACGCGGTCGGCGAGGTGTCGGTGCGCCTGAGGCGCGACGGCACGCGCGCCCTGGGCCATGGCGCCGACACCGACATCCTGGTGGCCGCGGCCAAGGCATACGTCCACGCGCTCAACCGCCTGGCGGAGAGCGAGGCCGCGCAGCGCCTGCACCCGGAGCTCGACACCGACGCTCCCGCGATCGAACGCCTCGCGAGCACGTCGTGACGGCGAGGACGCTGTTCGACAAGATCTGGGACGCGCACGTCGTCGTCGCGGAGCCAGGCGAGCCGGCGCTCCTGTACGTCGACCTGCACCTGGTGCACGAGGTCACCTCGCCGCAGGCGTTCGAGGGGCTTCGCCTCGAGGGCCGCGGCGTGCGCCGGCCCTCACAGGTTGTGGCCACCATGGACCACAACGTGCCGACCACGGGCGGCAGCGACGCGGATGAGATCAGCCGCGCACAGATGGCGGCGCTGGAGCGCAACTGCGCCGAGGCGGGCATCGCCTGCTACGGGATGGGCCACCGCTGGCAGGGCATCGTGCACGTGATCGGCCCCGAGCTGGGGCTGACCCTGCCCGGCACCGTCATCGTGTGCGGCGACTCGCACACCTCGACGCACGGCGCCTTCGGCGCTTTCGCGCTCGGCATCGGCACCTCCGAGGTGGAGCACGTGCTCGCCACGCAGTGCCTGCGCCAGGTGAAGCCGCTGACCATGGAGGTGCGGCTGAGCGGCGCGCTCCCCTACGGGGTCACCGCCAAGGACGCAGCCCTCGGCGTGCTGCGCACGATCGGCACGGCGGGCGCCGCAGGCCACGTCGTCGAGTACACCGGCGACACGGTGCGCGGCTTCTCGATGGAGCAGCGCATGACGCTCTGCAACCTCACCATCGAGGGCGGCGGCCGCGCCGGCATGATCGCGCCCGACGACACCACCTTCGCGCACATCAGGGGACGCCAGTTCGCGCCGCTGGGCGCCGGCTGGGACGAGGCCGTCGCCGCGTGGCGCGGCATGGCGGGCGACGCGGGCGCTGTTTATGACAGGAGTGTCGTGATCGATGCGGCCTCGCTGGAGCCGACCGTGACCTGGGGCACCACGCCGGCACAGTCGGTGCCGGTCACGGGCCGCGTGCCCGACCCCGAGGGGTTCGACGACCCGGCACAGCGCGAGTCGGCGCGTCGCGCGCTGGAGTACATGGCGCTGGCACCGGGCACGGCGATGGAGGACGTCGCCGTCGACACCGTGTTCATCGGCTCGTGCACCAACGGCCGCATCGACGACCTGCGCGCGGCCGCGTCGGTGTTCGACGGACGGCGCGTGCGCCCCGGCGTGCGTGTGCTCGTCGTCCCCGGCTCGGCGCAGGTGAAGAAGCAGGCGGAGACCGAGGGCCTCGACCGCGTGTTCATCGCCGCGGGCGCGGAGTGGCGCAACACCGGCTGCTCCATGTGCCTCGGCATGAACCCCGACATCCTGCAACCGGGCCAGCGCTGCGCGAGCACGAGCAATCGCAACTTCGAGGGACGGCAGGGACGCGGCGGTCGCACCCACCTGGTGTCACCGGTGATGGCGGCCGCAGCCGCGGTCGAAGGGCACTTCGTCGACGTGCGCAGCCTGGCGCTTCGCGAGGAATCGGCATGAGGCCCTTTCGCAGGGAGCAGGGAACGCTGGTCCCGCTCGACCGCTCCGACGTCGACACCGACCAGATCATCCCCAAGCAGTTCTTGAAGCGCATCGAGCGCACCGGCTACGGCGACTATCTCTTCCACGACTGGCGCACCGACGCCGACGGCACGGTGCGCGAGGACTTCGTGCTCAACCAGGAGCCGTACCAGGGCGGCACGGTGCTCGTCGCGGGCCGCAACTTCGCATGCGGCTCGTCGCGCGAGCACGCGGTGTGGGCGCTCAACGACTACGGCTTTCGCGCGGTGATCGCGCCCTCGTTCGCCGACATCTTCCGCAACAACGCGCTGAAGAGCGGGCTGCTTCCCGTCGTGCTGCCCGAGGACGAGGTGCGCCAGCTGCTCGACCTCGCCACCGAGGATCCGGGTGTCGCCGCGAGCGTCGACCTCGAGACGCAGAGCGTCAGTGCCGGCGACCTGCGCTTCGGCTTCACGATGGACGCATTCGAACGCACGACGCTGCTCGAGGGCCTCGATGACATCGCGCTGACGCTGCAGCACGCTGATGCCATCGCTGCGTACGAGCAGCAGCGCCCGTCGTGGATGCCTGACGCGTCGCGCGAGACGGTGCCGCCCTCGTGACCGCATCGGTCGTGGTGCTGCCGGGTGACGGTGTCGGTCCCGAGGTGACGGCGGAGGCGCTCGCGGTTCTCGAGATGGCGTGCGAGGCCGGCGGCGTCGAGCTGGCGACTTGTGCGATGCCGATGGG
>JAFALX010000085.1 GCA_019234035.1 Candidatus Dormiibacterota bacterium
CGCCCGCCGACAAAGCCGTGGTCAATGCCCCGCCGTTCGGCCTTGGTCCCACGCTGCTCGCGAAGGTCGCCGGCCAGTGGCGCATCGGCACGGTCGCCACTCTGCCTGGTCCGGGCAATAGTGTGCGCACCTTCGTGCACATCCCCACGTGCGCGTGGCTGGACAGCGGTGTACCCACCGAGCAGACCACGTTGCACTCGGTGACCACTGCAGTCGACAGTCTCGGCTACACGCTGTTCCTCGTCTACAACATCACGGTCACGCCCGGCCCAGTCAGGTGGGACTGGGGCGACGGCACGCAGACCGCGAGCCTCGACGCACCGGAGAGTGCACCCGCCTCGCTTCCCAGCTACGACGCCGCCTCACAGACCTGGAGCGATCCGTGCTCCATGTCGCACCGCTACGCGACTGTGAGTGATGGCCGCACGATCACGGCGACCCAAACCTTCACCGTCGCGATCACCATGCTGTGGAACGACGGCCTCACGACGCGCCATAAAGATGTTGCGTGCGATCGGGCAACGGGCGGTGCGTGCGAGCTGACGATCGGCGCCGGACAGGGCTGGCAGTCCGGCCCGCATCCCGTCGATCAGATCGAGCCGATACCGTTCAACCCAACGACGGGCGGCTGAGGCCGTTTGTCCGCCGGACGTCCCTGGTGGCGCGGTGCTCGCACCGCACAATTGACGGCGAGCGAACGAGACCGGAGATAGAGACATGGGCCAGCAGTGGGACCTCAATCCTGTCAACGACCTCGGCAACGTCGGTTCGGATGTCTTGTCGTTTCTGTCCGGGCCGCCGGGTGATCCGAGTCGCGTCCGCCAGGTCGCCTCGCAGATCCAGACGATGGGGCACCACTACCAGGGCCACGTCACTGCGATCAACGAAGCCGTCGACGAGTTGAGCCGCGTCTGGACGGGCGACGCTGCAACATCATTCCTCACCGCATGGCACAGCCCCGCGACGACGGCGCCCCAGACAGCGATGCAGGGTGCCGCCGATGCTCTCGCCAACTTCGCTCGGCAGCTGAACGACTACGCCGACCGGCTCGAGCACGCCCAGCATGAACACTGGCTGCAGCTCGGGATCATGGGGGCTCTCTTGGTCGTCGACGTCGCGCAGCTCGGCCTCGATCCACTGACCGACGCGGCGGCCGTCGGCATCGGCGCCGCGACTGCCGTCGGCGTGCCCTTCATCGTGGCAGAGGTGGGCACGTTCGCTCTCGAAGGTGCGCTTGTCAACTTCGCCAGCGACGTCGTGTCTCAACTCGGCGCTGACGCGTGGGATCACCTCGACGGCGAGTTCGACCACTCAGGGGATCACGCCGTGCCGTTCTTCGACGGCCAGGAGGCCGAAACCAGCGCGCTGCAGGGCGCCGTCTCCTTCGGTCTTGCGCGGAGTGGTGGCGAGCTGCTCGAGACGTACGGAGGTAGGGCGTTACTCAATCCGTGGGCACGTACTGCCACGGTTGGTGCACTTTCGGCCACGACAGATGCGGCGGGCCAGCTCATCACCACTGGGAACGTGAACTGGGGGCAATCTGCGGTCTCCGGCAGCATCGGCGGCCTTGCCGGCGGCCATCTGTGGCGGGCGGAGGATGTCGGACGCGTCGAGGCGCTGGGGCGGTTCTACGACCCCGAGACAGCCGACATGGCGTACCACGCGAGTCTCACGCCTGACAACGCACGCGGCGGCGGAGTGAAACCGGGAATGGGTGGTGGCGGCGACGAGGCCACCTCAGTGATTCGGCTACAGCACGCGGGATTGATCGACGGACCAGTGCAGCGGTCACCTGTCTCGCAGGCGGACTTTGTGGATGGACATGGCCAGATGTGGGACGTCAAGAGTCCGCAGGACACCCATGCGAGGGGTGGGTATGAACTTGGCACGACGCTAGGAAGCGTCGATCGCGAACTCCGCAGACAAGAGAACGTCGTTGTCAACATCGAGCACCTCTCGCGCGCCAACGCGCGCGAGCTCATCACTGCTGTCCGGTCGCGTCCTGAGTTCGCGGGCCGCGTCCTATTCAGCACTTCAAAGTCCTGGTGACGACATGAGCGACGCACCATCAATGCTCAGACCGCCGTCGGATGTTTTCATGCGAGCTCTGGACGCCCACCACCGCTGGGCGCAACCAGGTCAGTACCCATCGGCGCCGGGACAAGAACCAAGTGCAGAACTCTTCGCGAAGGGTCTCGACCTGTCTCGAACGGATTTCAGTGCTGCCGACCTGGCTGACGTCTGGTGGATCGAGTGCGTTGTTGACAACTCGCGCTTCGCCGATGCCTACATGCCCGGCTTTCGTGCGTATGACACGAGTTGGGTTGCTTGCGATTTCGCGCGAGCGCAGCTCGCCAAGTCGGAGGCGACCCGCTGCAACTATGCCGGAGCCAGCTTCAGAGCGGCCTACCTCGTACGGCTTGAGCTCACCGAATGCGACCTACGCGAGACGGACCTCAGCGGTGCCGACCTTGGCTTTTTCACTGCGGCTCACAGCGACATCCGGGACGCCACCATCCACGACACAGTTCTCGATGGCGTCAGCTTTGACGACTCCCACGTCGCCGGTATGAACCTTGCCGGCTGCTCCGGCACGATCCTGGGCCCCGGGAGTAAGGGCCATCCGCGAATCAATGTAGGGACTCCGGAGGATCCTGAGTGGCTTGTTGCCGACGATGCGCTGGCCTGGTTGCGGTCGCGCGGCGCACCGACGCTCGCGTTCTTTGGCGAACCGTCTCCATGAGGCTAGGTGTCGCACGCTCAGCCCTGCTGAATGGCCGGACGGCGTTGTAGCACACAACTCGCGGCCGCGATGCAAGCCATATCGCGGTCGGATGAGCGATAAGAACGCTCCAATCGAACGTGCTGTCGGCGACGATAATTCACGCGCGATGGGGATCGACCTGACGGGCAGCCAGGACCAGCTGTTGCAGGGGGTTGCCCAGTTCATCGCTGCGCAGCAGCTCGCCGTGGTGGCAACACGTGGCCCCGACGGCGCGCCGCAGGCCGCACTCGTCGGCATCGCCATCACCGACCGCTTCGAGCTCGTGTTCGACAGCGTCCAGAGCAGCCGGAAAGTCCTCAACATCCGCCGCGACTCACGGGTTGCCGTGGTCGTCGGCGGCACGATGCAGGACGAGCGGACCGTGCAGGTCGACGGCGTCGCGGATGAGCCCACCGGCGATGAGGGCGAGCGCGTTCGCGAGGCCTACTTCAGACGCTGGCCGGACGGTCGCGAGCGGCAGAGCTGGGCCGGGATCACGTACGTGCGCATCACACCGCAGTGGCTGCGGTTCAGTGACTGGACCGTGTCACCGGCGGTGGTGGCGGAGTGGGTTCGTGGAGAAGAGTTGCTGCAGAGACGTGCGTGAGCGGGGCTGCTTTTCGCCAGGCTCTTGACCGCTCGCCGCTTTACGTGTATATACACGCATCATGGCCAAAAGACCTGCGCAGCCAGAATTTGACCGCGACTGCCAGGACATCCTCACCCAGTGCGCCTGCGAGGCTCTGCGCCGGACCAGCCGAACGGTGACATCTCGGTACCAGGAGAACCTCCGCGCCGTCGGCATCACGGCGGCACAGCTGCCGATCCTCGTCGCGGCTCACCTGATGGGGCCCGTGCCTCTGAGCCCGCTCGCAACACAGCTGGGCATGGACCGCACGACGCTGACTCGCAACCTGGCCGGCCTGCAGGAGGCTGACCTCGTGTCCGTCGATCCCGACGTGGACCGTCGGGTGCGGCTTATCAGCATCACGCCCACCGGACGCCGTGCGCTGCGCCGCGCGACCGGGGCCTGGCGCGAGGCGCAGTCCCACGTGGAGTCGGCGTTCGGGCGCGAGCGCATGCGTGCGCTGATCGGGGAGCTAGAGGCGCTGGCGAGCGTCGCGGCGCGCTGAGACCCTGCGATGTCTGCCGTCGTGAATCGTCGTCCCGACAAACGTGTAGATACACGGAAAAGCTCGCAGGACGTGGCGAGCGCCACCACAGGAAGGAGAAGTCCATGAACGTTGATGTCCCCGGCGGGCTGTGGCTCGCCGCACTTGCGGCCACCGCGGTCGTCACCATCATCGCGTGCACAGCAGCGCTGTCATCTCCGCGTCGCAGCGTCGCGCGGACGGTGATCGCCGTGCTGCTGGCCTGGCTCGCCATCGACGTCGCGCTGGGAGCAGTCGGAACCTTCGCCGCGAGTCCGACGACATGGGTTCCCTTCATCGCACTGGGGATCGCAGTGCCGATCGTCGCCGGCGTCGCGCTGCTCACGCGACCGGGCGCCGTGCAGCGATTCGTCGACACTATCCCGCTGCACCGCCTGATCGGCGTGCAGGTCTATCGCGCGGCGGGCGTGATATTTCTCATCGCATGGGCGGCGGGCCGCATGCCCGGCGTCTTC
>JAFALX010000257.1 GCA_019234035.1 Candidatus Dormiibacterota bacterium
GTGGTACGCGGTGTCCGCCATGCGCGGCAACTGTATGCCGAGCGCACGAGGCGCGGGACGCCGTGCTCCGTACAATGCCGATTCCGATGGCCACCGCTCCAGGAACATTCGACGTACGCCCACGCTTTCTCGAGGACGTCTACGAGGCCGCCAGCGAATGCAACAAGTGCTCGCTGTGTCAGGCCACGTGTCCCGCATACGCCACCAACCCGGTCGAGTGGGAGACCGCCCGAGGGCGCGTGTCTCTGATCCGTGACGCGATCGAGGGCCGCATCGAGCTGCACGAGATCGCCGACGGTCCGCTCTCGACCTGCCTCACCTGCGACAACTGCGTCGCCGCCTGCCCCCCGCGCGTGCCGACGGCGCTGATCGTCAGTCGCGCCCGCCAGGAGCTGCGCGCCCAGGAGGGCGCCCCGTGGACGCAGTCGTTCGCGCTCCGCGCGGTCCTGCCGCGTCCGGGCGCGATGCGCGCCCTGCATGGCCTCGCGCGCTTCACACAGGTCACCGGGCTGTTCGGACTGGCGCGGCGCACGGGGCTGTTCCGTTGGATGGGCACGGTCGGCGCCCTGGCCGAGTACGTGGGACCGCTCGAGCAACGGACCGCATACCAGCGGGTGGCGCAGCTGCCGAAGGCGGCGGAGCCCGTGCGCGGCCGGCTCGGCTTTCTCACCTGCTGCTACTCGAACCTCGCCGCCCCCGACGCCACGGAGGCGGCGATGCGCGTGCTGCTGGCCAACGGCTACGAGCTCGTCGTGCCGACGATCGGCTGCAGCGGGCTGCCGGCGAAGACGCTCGGGGACCGCGATGCGATGCTCGAGATGGCCGTACACAACTCGGAGCGGCTCGACGGTCCCGACGTCGACGATGTCGACGGCTACGTCGGCGACGTCGCGTCCTGCGTCGGCCAGTTCAAGGACTACGACAAGCTGGTCGGCGACGACCGCCTCGTGGGCGATCGGGCCAAGGAGGTGGCACGGCTCACCACGACGGCGACCGAGCTCCTCGCTCGCACCGGCCTCACCTGCACGCTCGCGCCGCTGCGGTGGAAGGTGGCGATCGACCTGCCCTGCTCGCTGCCGATCGACGGCCCGTGGCGCAGCACGATGCATCAGCTGCTGGCGCAGATCCCGCGGTTGCAGGTCGTCGAGCTCGAGGAGGCGGCGATGTGCTGCGGCGGCGCGGGAACCTACTTCGCGCGGATGCCGGAGCGCAGCGAGGCAATCCTGGAGCGCAAGTTCGAGAAGATCGTGGCGGCGGGCGCCCAGGTGGTCGTCACCGAGAACGTCTCCTGCCTGCTGCAGCTCCGGGCGGGTGCCGCGAGATACGCACCGGCGGTGCGGATCATGCACGTCATGGAGGTCGTGAACGAATCGATGCTCACGGCCCAGCGCCGCGTCGCCGTCATCCCTGAGTAGCGGCGCCCTTCTCCGGCGGCGCGGCGGGTTGCCGCCCGTGCAGCACGAGCAGGGTCAGGCCCTGGACGACCAGCGCTGAGGCCAACGCTGCGGCCATGGCGCCGGCCAGACCGATGTTCGGCAGAAGCTCGGAGAGCACGAAGCCGAACGTCGCCGCCGCGAACAGTCCCCAGAGGAACCCGCGGCAGGCGCTGATCGCGGCCGCCGACCCCTGCTGACGGTGGGGGAACACGATGAGCACGGCGCCGAAGATGGGAATCGGCGAGAGCAGCCCGGCCAGTGTCGGCCCCAGCTTCTGCGACAGCGCGGTGAGCACGATGACGAAGGCGGTGGCGACAACCGCTCGGCTGATGATGTCGACGCGCGCCGGCACCCGTGGTGCGGCCGGTGGCTCCGCGGCACGCGCGCGCGGCATCAGGGCCAGCGCCAGCGCGATCGATCCGACGGCGATCTCCAGCGCGGACACGGGCGGGGGCAGCAGCTGCTCCATCGCCACCGTGACCGCGGCGAACCCCACGGCTCCTGCGACGATCGCGTACGGCCAGCGCAGCCGCACGGCGACGACGCTGTAGAAGAAGGCGAAGGCGGACTGGGATGCGGTGCCGGCGAGGATGCCGATTGCGGTCAGGGTGCCGAAGGGGACGCCGTGTTCAAGGGTCACGAAGACGGCGACCGGTGCCGACGTGAATGGGATGCCGGCGACCCAGCCGCCCATCGCCGGCCCGAAGCGCCGCCCCACAGCCGTCGCCAGCGCGACGGCCAGCGGCGTGAGCGTGAGCTTGTAGACGAGGAGGTTCACGCCTCCGATGTTGGCGGCCGGGGCGCCGCGCGTGACACGATGGCCGCACGTCACTCGAGACAAGGGGCCGCGTGCGACGCCTCAACGAGCTTGCGCCGGGGCCGCGGGTACGCATGCTGCTGGCCCTCCTGCTCGGCGGTTTCGGCGCCTGGCTGTTCCTGCCGGTTCCGGCATTGACTGCCACGATCCCGCCGCCTGACCGTCCCGCAGCGATGCCGGGGCTGCCATGGCTCAGCGTGTCCGGCGGCGCCATCATCGACGGCAGCGGCCGTCGCGCGCTGTTGCGCGGCTTCAACGACGACGCGCTGCTCGAACGCACGGTGCACCCGGCACCGCTCGACGCCACCGACGCCAGGCTGATGCAGCAGTCGGGCTTCGACCTCGTACGGCTTCCCATCGCGTGGTCGATGCTGGAGCCGCACCGTGGCGTGTTCTCTCAGGACTACCTGGATCGCATCGCGGCGGCGGTCTCGCTGCTCACCTCACACGGGCTGTACGTCGTGCTCGACATGCACTTCCTGGGGTGGTCGCCGGCGTACGGCGGCTCAGGAGCGCCGAACTGGGCGACGGTGGCCGGGGTGCCCGACCCCGTGTGGGGGCCGATGCCCTCGGCAGGCCGGCTGCTCTCGCCGGCGATCAACGTGTCCACGGCGCACTTCTGGCTCTCGCTGTCGCTGCAGCAGGACTACTTCAACGCGTGGGACGTCGTGGTCAACCGCTTCCGCGACGACAGCGGTGTTGCCGGCTACGACCTGATCAACGAGCCGCACTCGTTCCCGTTGCCGCCGATCCGCTTCGACAAGGACCAGCTCTTCCCGTTCTACGAGCGGGCGGTGGAAGCGCTGGGGCGGGTCGATTCCAACCACCTCTTCTTCCTCGACAACGACATGGCCGGCGACCTGCCCACCACCGTCGTGCCGCTGCACGCGCCCGATCTCGTCTACGCCCCGCATGTGTACACCGGCTCGCTGATTCCGCCCGCATTCACGGGTGATGACTCCGCGCTGCGGACCCACGTCGACGAGCTCGCGCGCGAGGCCTCGGATGTTCCAGCGGCACTGTGGTTCGGTGAGTTCAGCATCGACTTCCACGGCAAGCACGGGCCGCAGTGGACGCAGGACATCATCGATGACTTCGCCGCGCACGACGCAGGATGGGCGTGGTGGCAGTGGCGCGAGTCGAGCGGGTACGGCGTGCGCAGCTACAACGGGAACTCGCTGGACATGCCGCTGCTGCGCGCG
>JAFALX010000356.1 GCA_019234035.1 Candidatus Dormiibacterota bacterium
GGCCGCGCTCCATCTCGATCGTCGGTCCGGGCACGGTCCCGTCGTATCCCCAGATCGGCGATGGCGGCAGATCGCGGTGAAAGCGATGCGCGCCGGCGCGGATGCGCACCGTCAGGCGGCCGCGATGTTCCGCCGCGAGGAGGCGCCGCGGCATCGGCAGCGGGTCGACGAAGGGCGCGAGGGGAGGCGGCAGCGGTCCTGCGGCGAGCGTGAGGTGATTGGCCGGTTCGCTGGTCATCGGAGAAATTCCCCGCTATCCTGAAGCAACTGCCCCGGCGTGTTGGAGGCCCTGACATGACCCTTATCGTCAAGCCCGGTTCGGATGCGCTTCAGGACATCTTCTGGCAGGACGAGCTCACCGAGGCGATGTCGTGGCTCAGCGAGGGCCGCGAGGGCGAGCCGATCGATGCCGCAACGATCCAGCGTGTCCTCTGGCCCGGTGCCACGCTCGATGACGCTCGGCTGCAGCAGATGGTGGACGACGGTCTCGTCGAGCGCGTTTCGCCGGCCACGTTCACGCTGACCGAGCGCGGTCGTACCCGCGGCCGCATGCTGCTCGAGGCCGACAATCTCGAGACGCTGCAGCCGAGCGGGGTGTGCAACACGCCGGGTTGCAAATGCTGCGCCGACGCAGGGGTGGACATCGCCTGATCACCCGGCGCAGAGGTTGGTGCCCTTTGCGGTGAGCACGTGCATCGCGGCGTCGACGAGGCGATCACGCGGTAGCGTGCCGCCCTGCTCTGCGGAGAGCAGCGCGCTCGCGATGCTCTGGCTCACCGTGCCGACGTCTGCCGCCGACGCGTTGAACAGGATCATGTCGGCGCCTGCCGTGATCGCTGCGACCGCGGCCTGCGGGACGCTGTAGCCGGCGTTCTGTATCGCAACGGCCGACAGCGAATCGGTCAGCACGAGACCGTGAAAGCCCAGCTGGGTGCGCAGTTCGGTCGTGATGACATCGGGCGACAGGCTCGCAGGGATCGTGCTGAGCCCCGGGATGGTGGCGTTCGCCACCATCACCGCAGGGACCTGAGCGGTGATGGCGTCGCGGAACGGGATGAGCCCGCCCGTCTGCAGGGTGCTCCACGCCACCGTCGCCGCAGACATGACATCGGTGTTGCCGGTGGCGTGGCCGAGCCCGGGAAAGTGCTTGACCACGGGCACGACGCCGCCGGCGGTGAGTCCCGCGGCGAACGCGCGGCCATCTGCTGAGGCGACGGCGGGGTCGTTACTGAACGAGCGCGTGCCGTCGGGGTCGGTGTTGTTCGGGCCCGCACCATCGTCGGTGTCGAGCACCGGCGCAAGGTCCATCGTCACGCCGGCACCGTGCAGACGCGTGGCCAGGTTCAGCGCGAGCTCCTGGATCTGCGCCGCGGTCATGCTCGCGCCCATCTGGCGCGCCGCCGGGATCGCGCCGGCGAGGTTCGCCATGCGTTGCACCGCGCCTCCCTCCTCGTCGCTCATGACCAACGGAGCGAGGCCGCCTGGCGCACCACTGTCGAGCGCTTGCAGCTGCGAGCCGAGATCAGCCGGCGCCGTGCTGCCGAACAGGATCACGCCGCCCGCTCCCGCGGCGATCTCGGGCGCAACGGTGGCGACCTGCGTCTCGTCGACCGGGACGACGATGGTCTGCTCGGCCAGGCGCAGATCGGACCACGTCGACAGGATCGCGCTGACAGAGCACGGGGTCGGCGTCGCTGCGGTGGTCGTCGACGCCGTCCGCGTCGTGGTGCCGTGTGCGCGTGGTGAAGGGCTGGCCGCACCGCACGCGGAAGCGATCGTGGCGACGCAGCATCCCCATGCCGCGGTGACCAGACGGCGTCGCCTGCCGATCGTCAGCCCGAGACCTCGAACGAGGCGGCCACGGCGACATCATCCGGCGGCGCGTCCACGCGAGACCTTGCCAGATACGCCACGACGACGATGATGAGCACGCTCAGCACAGCGGCGATCCTTCCGTCGCCGGCGCCGAGCCCGCCGAGGTACGGCTTGCCCACCCAGTCGGCGAACGACGCGCCGAGCGGCCGTGTCATCACGTACGCGAGCCAGAACGCGAAGACCGCGTTGAGGCCGGCGAACCGGTAGCCGAGACCGGGGAGTACGAAGAGCACGGCGAACAGCAGCAGTGACGCGGGGTAGCCGAGGCCGAGCGTCGACGCGGTCATGTCGCCCGCCGCGGTACCGAGCGCGAACGTCGCGATGACCGCCGCCCAGTAGAAGCGCTCACGCCGGCCGGCGTAGATCGTGTGAATGGACAGCGTGCGCTCGCTCCGGTACCACGCAGCGAACACCACGGCGAGTGCTGCCGCGAAGAACACTGTCGACGCGTAGTACGGGACCGCGAACTGCACGTGCAAGACGTCTGCGGCCATCGTGCCGAACACGGCGACCATGACGACCGCGAACCAGTACACCCATGCGATGTACCGCTGCGCGCTCAGCTGCAGCGCCAGCGCCACGACAAGGCCGACGCAGCCGAGCAACACCGCGACATACGGGTTGATCTGGAAGACGAGATAGTCGGAGGTCGACTCGCCCAGTGCAGTCGAGAGGAGCTTCGCCACCCAGAAGTAGGCGGTGATCTCCGGCACCTTGAGCGCTGCCGTGCGAAGCGTGAGGTCGCCGCTCACGGCGCATATGCTGACAGGCGGGCGCCGCCGGTCAGCGCACCGAGAGAACCGGAGCTCAGATCGTCGCGGCGCCGGTGACGTGGCCGGGTTTCGCGATCGAGATCGGCGCGCCGTAGTCGCTGAAGGCGCCGTTGACCTGCACTTTCATGTTCATGCTCGCGCCCTGCAGGGAGGGGTCGAGCACACCCATGTCCATCGCCGTGTCGAACACACCGGTCTCGGAGATGAGGTTCCCGTTCGGGTCGACGGCGGCGTCGAACGACGCGTCGGTGACGCCGAGGTTGTCCGCCAGCTTGGCCAGGTCCGGGTCGTTCGTCCCGGCCATGTCCTGCTTGAGGTAGTTGCCGAGCTTCACGGGGTCGATCACCGCGTGGTAGGACGCTGCGGTGAGCCCGTTCACCTCGACCGCACCGGTGTGGGTGACGTCGCCGAGCATCGTGAAGAACGCGAGCGGGCTCTGCGGGCTCACCTGCTTCGCATTCGCCCGATCGATCGTCGTGGTCTGATAGCTGGCGCCGTTGTCCGTGGAAAGATAGATGGTGTCGTCGTACTGCACGCCGATGATCACCTGCCTGACGCCATAGGTCGTGACGGTCTCACGCATCTCGCTGCGCGTCGCACTCTGCTGATCGATGTGGATCTGGAAGGTCACGTCGCCGTCGAGGCTGCCGAACTCCTCACCGCCCGGGCCCGTCGCGCTGTAGCTCTGCGTCATGGTGATGTCGGCGCGCGCCGACGTTCCCTCGAAGTGATTCACCGCCGACGTGAGCACGGTCTTGCCGTCGGCAGTGTTGCCGTGTTCGATCACCCCGCCCGCTGTCGATGGTGGTGCCGTGCCGGTGTGGCCGCCGCTCAGGAGCACCGCGGCGCCGCCCGCGCCGCCAAACAGCACGACGGCCCCGATCACCGCAAACAGGAGGGTGTTGCGTCTGCGACCGCCGCCCGGGACCTCGCTGCCGGGGCGCGGGAGCGGGGGGAGCGGGGGAAGCGAGTGGGGCATGGACCCGCGCGGCCGCGGCGCCGGGGCCTGGGCCGGCAGCGACTGCGGCGGAGGAGGTGGCGTAGCCGAGAGCGGCGGCGCAGCCGACAGCGGCGTGAGGTGGTCCGGCGGCAGTGGCGCGGCCGAACGGTCCGAATGGGGGATGGAGTCCGGCCGAGGACGCGGCTGGCGAATGCCCCAGCCGGGCCCGCCCGCGTCGACCTCGGAACCGCCTCCCGGCGTGTCTCCCGTCACGCACGCGACCGTATCAACTGCTCGGTTGGGGTTCATCGACGGTGATTGAACGGACTGGTGACAGTGCTGCAGGTCCGACTCTCGCGATCACAACGAGGCAGCCGAGCCGATATTCCCTTGACAGACTCGTAACGTGCATTCCGGTCCGGGCGCTGCTAGCGTCGAGCCTCAGAGAGGGCGCCACGGCGTCCAGGATCCCCCGGAGAGAAACCCCTTTGAAGAACGGCGCCAGCGAGGTGCACATCCTCCTCGTTGAGGACAATCCTGGCGACGTCCGGCTCACGATCGAGGCACTCCGCGACGGCCGCATTTCGAACCAGGTCTCCGTTGCCCACGACGGCGAGGAGGCCCTCGACTTCCTGCGCCGGCGCGGCAAGCACGCCGACGCCGGACGGCCCCACCTCGTGCTGCTCGACCTCAACCTGCCGAAGAAGGACGGTCGCGAGGTGCTGCAGGAGGTGAAGGCGGACTCCGAGCTGCATCGCATCCCGGTGATCGTGCTCACCACGTCGAGCGCGGACCAGGACGTGCTGCTCTCCTACGACCTTCATGCCAACTGCTACATCAAGAAGCCCATCGAATACCACGACTTCATGGATGCGATCCGCGGATTGGAAAACTTCTGGACCAAGATCGTTCGGCTTCCCCCGGTATGAGCGCCGCCGCTGTCGCAGTGCTGCGTGACACGCAGCGCATCCTCCTCATCGAGGACAACCCCGGCGACGCGCGCCTCGTGCAGCTCATGCTGGACGAGGGCGGCGAGGGCGGGTTCAGCTTCAGTCACGTGGGGCGCCTCGCCGACGCCTGGGGCCCCATCCGCAACGGGCTCATCGACTGCGCGCTCGTCGACCTGTCGCTGCCCGACGCCGACGGGCTCGAAGGTGTCGATCAGCTCACCGAGCTGGCGCCCGACCTGCCGCTCATCGTGCTCACCGGGCGCGACGACCTCGACCTCGCGATCGCCGCGCTGCAGCGCGGTGCGCAGGACTATCTGCTGAAAGGCCGAGTCGACTCCGGGCTGCTGTCGCGCGCCGTGCGCTACGCCGTCGAGCGCAAGCATGCCGAGGTGGCACTGGCGCACCAGGCGATGCACGACGCCCTCACCGACCTGCCCAACCGCGCGCTGTTTCTCGACCGCCTCAGCCAGGCGCTCGCCGGTACTCGGCGTCGCGCGTCGACTCTGGCGGTGCTGTTCGTCGACGTCGATCGCTTCAAGGTGGTGAATGACAGCCTCGGCCACGTCGAGGGCGACCGCGCGCTGGTCACGCTCTCGAAGCGGATCGCACGCGTGCTCCGCCCGGGCGACACCGTCGCCCGCTTCGGGGGAGACGAGTTCACCGTGCTGTGTTGCGAGCTCGTGGACCCCAGCGAGTGCATCGCCATCACCGAGCGGCTGCTCGAGGTGATCCGGCAGCCCATCGACCTCAACGGCGCGCAGGTCGTCCTCACCGCGCGCATCGGCATCGCGCTCGGCAACGACGCGGTGGCCGCGCCGGAGACCTTGATCCGCAACGTCGATGCGGCGATGTACCGCGCCAAGGAGGGCGGCCGCGCCGGCTGGCTCGTGTTCGACGACGAGATGCACAAGCGCGCGGTGGAGCGCCTCGAGACCGAGGTGCAGCTGCGCCGCTCGGTCGCCGCCGGCTCGTTCCTGCTCGACTTCCAGCCCATCCTCCACTGCGACGCGCGGCGACCTGCAGGCTATGAGGCACTGGTGCGCTGGGAGCACCCGCAGCGCGGCATCGTCGCGCCGGACAACTTCATCCCCCTCGCCGAGGAGACCGGGCTGATCGACGAGATCGGATCCTGGGTGCTGCGCGAGGCGTGCGCCGAGTCCATGCGCTGGGCGAGCGGCCACGGCGGCGAGCCGCCGTTCGTGTCGGTGAACGTGTCCGGCCGGCAGCTGAGCGGCTCCGCGTTGCTGACCGTAGTGGCAGAAACGCTGGCGGAGACGGGCCTCCCACCGGGCCGCCTGTGGCTGGAGATCACCGAGTCCGCGCTGTTCCATGACGTCGATTCCACGGGTCTCACGCTGCACGCGCTGCGCAGCTGCGGAGTCAAGCTCGCGGTGGACGACTTCGGCACCGGCTACACGTCGCTCGGCAACCTCAAGCGCTTCCCGGTCGACGTCATCAAGATCGACCGCTCGTTCGTCTCCGAGCTGGGCCGCTCGGCCCAGGACGCGGCGATCATCACCGCGATCGTCACGCTTGCGCACGATCTCGGGCTCGTCGTCACGGCCGAGGGTGTCGAGACCGAGGAGCAGCGGCGCATCCTCTGCGAGCTCGGCTGCGACTATCTGCAGGGATTCCATCTGGGTCGTCCGGGACCGGTACGGCCGTGAACGCCGCGATCCTCGCCGTCGCCTGGCTCGAGGCGGTGGCGTTCAGCGTGCTCGCGCTCATCACGCTCGCGGACTGGATTCGCCACCGAGGGCTGCAGCGGCAGTATCTGGCGTGGGCCATCGGGTTGCTCGCACTGCTGACCGTCACGTCGCGGTTCAACAATGGCAGCGGCGTACAGCCGCGCTGGCTGGAGGCGATCACGATCCCGGTGTTCCTGGGGTCCGGCTACGCGCTGATCCTGGTGCGCCACAGCTTCATCCCGATGCGCCGCCGCACGCTCACGGTGCTGGCCGGGCTCGTCATTGTCGTGTGCGCAGTCTTCGTCGCGCTGCTGGCGCCGGCCAGCCAGAACAACATCCCGACGCCGTACATCGTTGCGACGGTCGCGTTCGTCCTGCTGTGGCTCGGCTTCATCATCGAGCCGGTCATGCGGTTCTGGACCGCGTCGCGAAACCGGCCGCTGGTGCAGCGCGCGCGCATGCGGGCGTTGAGTCTCGGCTACGGCGGCATCGTTGCAGTCGTCT
>JAFALX010000259.1 GCA_019234035.1 Candidatus Dormiibacterota bacterium
GCAGCTCGGCGTCGGCACCGCGAAGGCGGAGGAAGACGGACAGGATGGCGAGGGCCACGATCACGAACTCGGCGAGCAGGGACTGATTGACCAAAGCGTTGGTGACGCCGTCGAGCGCTGAGATGGCGAAGGGCGTTGGCTGGTCGACGCCTTTGATGTTCACGTAGGTGATCCCCAGGCCGCCCTGACTCTTGTTCACCAGCACCGCGACCGCGCACAGTGCCACCAGCACGAGCTCTGCATAGACAAGCCAGCGCCAACGGCCTGAGCGCAGATGGCCGTCGGGAAAAAGCAGCAGCGCCAGCGTCAGGCCCAGGAATGCCGGATTTGCGACTCCCGTCCAGAAGACGCCACCGATCTGCACCCAGCGGCCGGCCTCGATACCCCGGAACAGCAGCACGGTGCTGAGCAGCGAGAAGAACGCGCCGATCCCCAACGACGTTGCCGCCAGGATGATGGCCCACCCCACCCAGTTGGCCGGGCGCCGCGAGGCGATCAGACCGCCGATCGCGGCCAGCATGACGAACGGCAGCACGACGGACGGGGTGACCGCGCCACCGGCCGCATGCCAGACGGCGGGCGGCGTGATCGGCGAGAGGTACATCGCGCCGAAGCCGGCGAAGATCAGGAGGTCGAACGCCGTGACGACCACCGCGGTGCGCGGCGTGAAGATCCTGCGCCGCCACATCGGGACCGCTGTCACGACGCAACCTCAACCGGCGCCGGGACTGGGATTGCCCCGGCCACCACTGAGCCCTCGCGTGGTGCCGACGTCACCTGCAAGGTGCCCTCGATCGAGTCGAGCCGGTCGGCCATGTTGATGAGACCCGATCCCTTCTTGACGTTGGCGACGTCGAAGCCGTCACCATTGTCACGAACCTCGAAGCGCAGCATGCCATCCGTTTCGCGCAGCCGCAGCGTCACCTCGGTGGCATTGGCGTACTTCTGCACGTTCTGCAATGCCTCGAGCACGCAGAAGTACACAGTCGCCTCGATTTCCTGTGGGTATCGCCCAACCCCGTCAGCCTCCACGGTGACCGCGACGGTCGCCCGGCGCGCGTGCGCTTCGAGCGCCGCGGGCAGGCCCTTCTCGGCGAGGAGCGGTGGATAGATGCCGCGCGCGAGGTCGCGCAGCGTCTGCAGCGCCTCATCGGTATCCGCTTTGAGCTGCTCGAGCGTCGCATTCGCTTTCTCGGGATCCTTGGCCGCAAGCATCTGCGCAAGTCCCAGCTTCACCTTCAACGCGACCAGGTGCTGCTGTGCTCCGTCGTGCAGGTTGCGTTCCAGGCGGCGGCGCTCCGCGTCCTGCGCCGAGACCAGACGCTGACGCGAAGCTCGCAATTCCTCGAGCCGGTGTTGCAGATCGGCGGTGAGGCGGACGTTCTTCAGCACCAGCCCTGCCTGGTGGCCGAGATCGTCGAGCAGCTTCTCCTCCACCGGCGTCAGCTCGTCATTGCGATGCTTGGTCACACTCAACGCACCCAGCAGCTCGCCCTGGAGCCGCACCTCGACCGCGCGTGTCGCGCCGGGAATGTGCAGCGCCATGCCACTGCCGACTGCCTGCGGCTCGGATCCGCTGACCGCATCAACAGTGGGCTGTGCAGCATCCCGCGGCCACCACGCTGCCGGACGCAGTGCGCCACCGGCGCTCAACCACACGGTCGCGCTCTCGGCGGCGGTCCCCGCGAGCAGCAGCCGCGCCATGCGGGGCAGCACCTCGTCGGCGGCGAGCGACACCGCCACCTGTGACGAGAACTCGCTGAGCACCTGGTACGGGGAGACGCGACGGCCGTACACGAGCCGGTTGGCCACGCGCTGCAGCCGTACGCGCGCCGGCTGGAAGCCCACCGCAACGATCGCCGTGGCCAGGATCGAGAGCCCGAGGTTGGGCCTGCCGCCACTGCCGACCAGCTCCCCGATGCCCACGGCGATGCCGACGTAGATTCCGGTGATCAACACGGCGAGCGAGCCGTACACCAGCGTGCGGCTGATGACCAGGTCGATGCCGTACAGGCGGTACTTGAGGATGGCGACGCCGCAGGCCACCGGGATGGCGACGCCGATACCGCCGATGATCGCCGCGTTGAACGGGATGTTATTGACGGGCGACGGCAGCGGGAGCGTGAGCACGAACGACACGGCAATCGCCGCCATGGTGATGACGACCGCGAAGGCGAACCACTTGAGCTGCTCCCGCTCCTCCCCGTCAGCGCGGCGATATCGAATGAACGGGCTCGCGGCCGCCGTGAGCAGGAGCAACATGCCGAGCGGCCAGATCCATCCGACGCTGTCCGTCGTCAGCGGCATTCCCTTGATCCCGATGGGATTTGGCAGGGCCGGCAGGTCGGGCGTGATCCGTGACTGCGTCGGATCGAAGATGTAGACGAGCGTCGCGAGCGCGGTCAAGGTCAGCGCAGCCCAGGCAAGCGGCCGCCAGCGCCGGCTCAGCAGATGTCCGTTGGGGAACAGCAGCACGAGGAACAGAAAAATTCCCGTGGGGAAGATGAGACCGATGAGCCAGTTGGCGAGCCAGGCGGCCCAGTCCACGCCGGGCAGCGTTCCCGGTGCGTGCAGGCCGGTGACCGCGTAGTTCTCGGCGAGCGACCGGATGGCGACGATCACCCCGGAGGCAAGGAACAGCCAGCCGATCACATTGCGGCTCCGCCTCGCGACGACCACTGCGCCCACGGCGGTGAGGCCCATCGGCACGATGAGATCGGGAGCGGAGTTCTGCGACCAGAAGGAGCCAATGTCGCCGATGCCGTTGCGGACGGCGAGCAGCCATGATCCCGTCAGGAGCGCCGCGGTGGCGGTGGCGCCCGTCAGCGCCGCGGCCAGGGCGAGGCGCTGCTCCGCCAGCGAACCCGCCCCCTCAGCGTCAATCCGTGCGACTCCCCTCTCGGGGCGCACCCGCGACGGCCCCACTGTTCTGACCGCAGCCCTCACGCGGGCATGCTGCGCCCCTCCGATCGCGATTCCAATCGTGCTGGCGCCCCGGTTGGGGTGTGGTCAGCATCCGTCTCCGGCGCCGCCGTCACGGCGACCCGGCTCATGCGCCCACCGCGGCGAGTCGATGCGCGCCCACCCGTGTCTGTCGTCCTTTCACCAACGCGGGCTGCAAGCGCTCGCTATCAGGCGGCGACGTCAGCAACGCATACGTCGGATCGCTGAGCACGGTCTGACCGCCCTCGGCCCACTGCTGCAAACGCTGTGCGAGATTCACCGCATCGCCGACCACGCTGTATTCCAGCCGTTCCTCGGAGCCGAGGAGCGCGGCGGCGACATCACCCGTCGAAACACCGATGCCGAGATGAAACGCCGGCAACCCCTCGGCCTCCCAGCGCGCGTTCAGCTCTGCCTGGTGAATGTGCATCGCTTCGGCAGCGCGCACCGCGCGCTCGGCGTGGTCCGCCTGCATGAACGGCGCGCCGAACACGGCCATCACCGAGTCGCCGACGAACTGCATGACGGTGCCGCCCTCCGCGAGCAGCGCGTGGTTCATCGCTGCGCGGTGCTCGTTGAGCTGGCCGGCAAGCACGGTGGGATCAGACGTCTCCGCAATCGACGAGTACGCGCGGATGTCCGAGATGAGCACCGTCACCGTGAGCCGCTCCGTCACCCCCGGCCGCGCGCCCTGCTCGCGCAACTTCTGCGCGATGCCACCGGGCAAAAGACGGCTGAGCGACTCGCCCTGTTCCTCGCGGTCGACGATGGCCTTGTGCAACAACCGCAACCGTTCGAGCGCACCCTGCGTCCCCGCGCTTGCCGCCTGGGCGAGCTTGAGAAACAGCTCCTCGATCTCGTCCGACACGGCCTCGGCGGTCGTGCGCGTCGTCACTGCGATCGCCTTGATCGGCTTGCCCTCGGCGACCATGCGGAGCAGTCGCTCCTCAGCCTCATCGAGCCCGCCTGAGTCGGTGACAGGCCTTGTGAGCGCGTCGACGATGCGCGGATCGAGCATCGAGCCGCCGGTGCTCACCTCGCGCACCGCGCGGGCGAGCTGATCGCCCTCAGCAACGCGATCCTTCAGGAGATACGCGTAGCCCGCCGCACCCTCCCCCAGCAGCGAGATCGCGTACTCCGGCTCGTCGTACTGCGACAGGATCACCACGCCGGTACCGGGATGCTGCTTGCGTACCAG
>JAFALX010000425.1 GCA_019234035.1 Candidatus Dormiibacterota bacterium
CCGCGGGCACGATCGGTATCGATGTCGCCGCGGCGAGCCGGGCCGGCACGGAGCTCACCCTCACCATCCCGCCGCAGAAAGGCACGACCACCGTCGGCCCCGCCTCGGGCACGTCGAGCATCAGCCCGACCCAGCGTCCGCGCCGCAGCGCGCGCAGGAGTCCGCGCGCCGCCTGGCGCGGCGTGAAGAGCTCGAAGTCCTTGCGATGCCGCGAGAGCTCGACCAGCGACGTGACCGTCGTCGAGCCGATGGCCGCCATCACCGTGGTCATCGGCAGGCCGAGCGCGTGCGCCGTGCTCATCCCGATGTCCCAGTTGCCGAAATGCGAGGTGACCATGATCCCGTTGCCGCCGGCGACGTTCTCTGCGCCCTCGATGTCCACCGCCTCGCGCAGCTGCGCGTCGCTCAACCGCTCGACGCGGACGCCGTCGAGGATCATCGCGAGGTACTGGAAGTACGACGCACGCGCGCGCCCCTGCGCCTGGGCCGCACTGAGGCCGGGTTCCAGCCGGCGGTGGTTGTCCGCCGCACGGTGGCGCACCGTCGCGGGCTGCCCCGCGTACCAGGCCAGCCCGGCCAGGCCTGCAAGGGGGCGGCGCAACGGCCCGAGCGCGCGCACCGAGCCGATGATCGCCCCCAAGATCAGGCGGTTGCGCAGCGTGTCGTACGCGGCGTCAGCCACCGAGGCGCCGGAGTGTTGCGGAGAGCCCGTTGACCCCGTCGGAGCCCACGGCGGCGTACGCGATTTCGCCACCACTGGCAACAACGTACACCGTCGGCACGACGGCGGCGCGGTAGGCGCGGCTCACCGTGCGGTCGGGGTCGGCGAGCACCGTTACTCGGCAGGACGACGAGAAGTTGCTCTGCGCGTACGCCTCGAGCGTGTCCGTG
Organism: Candidatus Dormiibacterota bacterium; assembly: GCA_019234035.1. Taxonomy (GTDB): domain Bacteria; phylum Chloroflexota; class Dormibacteria; order Aeolococcales; family Aeolococcaceae; genus JAFALX01. The sequence goes on from JAFALX010000425.1 coordinate 892, forward strand.
CTCTCACCGCCCGCGTCGACGGCGATGACGACGTCGCCGCTGCGCTGCAGCGACACGGCGCACAGCTGCGGCGCCTGCGCGCGGCACGTGTCGCACTGCGTGTCGAAGAAGGTGATGACGAGGTTGTGGTGAGCGGCGGCCTGGAGCGCGTTCACCGTCTGACCGGTCGTGCTCACGAGCGTGAGCGCCGGCGCCGGAGTGCCGGGCGGCAGCAGCTGCGCGCTGGGCCGCACCACCACGGAGAACGCGATCAGGGCCACGACGCCTGCCCCGAAGGCCAGCCATGCGCGCCGCCACTCGCGGCCCGTCGGACGGCGGTTGAAACCGATGATCCCGGACGGGCAGGGCGGATCCGAGCTGGTGCGCGACGGCTCCGGATCTCCGGGCTGCTCAGGGCCGCTCAGTGGACGGGCCCCGCGCTGCCCTGCGCGAGGAGCAGCAGCGGCTGGACCAGCACCGTCGCCAGGACGGCGGCGATCGCACAGGCGCCGCCGACGACCCGCGTCATCAGCGGCGAGGCCTGCATCGTGAAGGGCGCGTCGTGGCCGCGATCGGCATACATCGACGCGATCAACCTGACCACCGGCACCGCCAGCAACAGCGAGGCGGCGACCGCGACGGCGGCCACCCAGCCGTAGCCGGCATCGATCGCCGACTCGAACAGCAGCGTCCGCGCCAGAAAGCCCGCGACCGGTGGCGCGCCGATCAGGCCGGCCAGCGCGAGCGACAGGAGCGCCGCGGCAACCGGCGAGCGCCGGCCGAGACCCCGGAAATCGCTGAGGTCGCCCGGCAGGCGCGCGGCCTGGAGGATCGCCAGCATCGTGAACGTCGCGAGCACCGCGACACCGAAGACGGTCAGCGAGAAGAGCAGCGCGATGGCACCGTCGGCCTGTTTGTTGGTCGCGCCGAGTCCGGCGGCGAGCAGCGCGAGCAGCAGCAGCGCGGCCTCGCCGCTTGCGACCGCGCCGATGAGCCGGCCGACACGCTCCTCCTGCACGGCCGTCATCGCCGCATGGAGGAGCCCGATCGCGGCGAGCACGGCGGTGAGGCCCACCCAGGGTTCGAGCGACGGCCCGAGGCCGCTGACGCCGAAACGCAGCCACGCGACGGCGCCGGCGGTGACCCCCATCGTGATGACGAACCCGGCGACCGTGGCCGGCGTCGCCTCGGTGGCGCGGCCCACCCACGCCCGAAGCGGCGCGATGCCGAGCGGAAACGTCAGCCCGAGCAGCACGAGCGTGATGCCGAGCGCGCCGGCCGCCGGCGCGTGGTTGAGAGCCAGGCCGAGCGCGACCAGGCTCGTGCTGCCGGAGACGCCGTACAGGATGGCGAGCCCGTAGAGGAGCAGCGCCGACGCCACCGCCCCCTCGACCAGGTACTTCCAGCCGGCCTCGGCCGCCTCCTCCTCGGTCTTCACCAGCGCCTGGATCGCGGTCGTGCCCACGATGACGACCTCGAGCGTCAGGAACATCGTGGCCATCTCACGCTCCGCGGCGAGCGCGGAGATCGCCGCGGTGATCAGCAGCACCAGCGCGAAGAAGGCCGCCGACCGCGTGGGAATGCGGCGCGTGTACGTGTCGGCGGACAGGCACGTGATGAGCGCGAACGCGCACGCGGCGACGGTGATGTACATCGAGAAGCGGTCGACGACGAGCCCGCCGCCCCACACCACGATGGCAACGCCGTTGCCTCGCTGGGTGGCGTGCAGCGTGTACGCCGTCGCCGTGACCGCGCCGAGCAGACCCATGACGGCGATCCAGCGGTACAGATCCGGCCGTTCGTGCGGTCTGATGGAGCCAAGCACGGCACAAACAACCGCGAGCGCGAGCAGCAGGATCTCAGGAAGCAGCGCTGCCCCCAGAGCCGGCGCGAACGTGCTGCTCAACGTCTAGCCGCCGGCGAGCCGGGTGGTGATCTGGATCACGCCGTTGGTGATGACCGGCGTGAGCGCACCCGGGCGCACGCCGGCGAGCACGATCGCGCCCACGATCGGCAGCAGGTAGGCGAGCTCGAGCGTCCCGACATCCCTGGTTCGCTGCAGCGTCTCGCGCAGCGGGCCGAAGAACACGCGCTGACCGACCCACACGAGGCCGGCCGCGGTGACCACGAGGCTCGCCATCACCAGGACGGTGGCGATGCGGTGGATCGGGAACGAGCCGGAGAACAGCATCACCTCCGCGCTGAACCCGGCGAACACCGGGATGCCGATGGCGGTGAACACCGCGACCCACCAGAGCGCGGCGAGCCGCGGCGCCGCCGTCACGAGGCCGCCGAGGGCACGGATGCTGCGCGAGCGAACGCGTTCCTCGAGCACCCCGCCGAGGAGCACGAGCATGCCGCTGCTCAGCCCCTGGGCGAGGATGAACAGCACCACGCCGACGAGCGTCACCGAGGTCTGCGTGCCCGCCGCCAGCAGGATCAGCGACACCTGGGCGACGTTGCTGTAGCCGAGGAAGCGGCGCAGGTCGTCCTGCGCGAGCGCCGCCAGACCACCCCAGATGGCGCCCACCACGGCGAAGCCGACGACGAGCAGCTGGTACTGATGCGCGGCGGCCGGGAACTGCCCCAGCCCGACGCGGATGAGCGTGTAGGCGCCGAGCTTGCTGACCACGCCGATGAGCACGGCGCCGACACCGGCCGGTGCCTCACTCTGCGCGTCGATCAGCCAGCGGTGGAACGGGAAGACGCCGAGCGCGATACCGCACGCGGTCAGGGTCAGCCAGAAGCCCGCGGACGCCACCGGCCCAGCCAGTGCCTGGAAGTTGGTGGTGAGATCGGAGGTGTGCTGGCCGGCGCGCACGATGACGAGCAGCACCGCGAGCGTGAGCAGGCCGTACGACGTCAACGCGAACACGAGATAGCGCGCTGCCGCGCGCGCACGCTCTGGCCCGCCCCACACGCGCAGCATCACGTAGATGGGGACGATGCTCAGGCCCCAGAACATCAGGTAGAGCACGTAGTCGGACGAGCAGAGCACTCCGTCCACCGCCGTCTCGAGCAGCAGCATCAGCCCGATGTACAGCTTGACCCGCTCGTGCACGCGCCAGGAGTGGAAGAACACGCAGAAGAACAGCACGGTGCTCAGCACGAGCAGCACCAGGCTGATGCCGTCGGCGGTGAGGTGGTACGCGGAGGTGAACGAGAACGCGGTGAACCAGCTGTGGTTCTCCTCGCTGGCGCTGGACACGCCACCCCCGGCGCCGAGTCCGATCTGCACCAGCAGCGCGAACACCACCGCGAGCAGCAGCTGGATCCCGCTCGCAAAGAGCCCAAGCGTGCGCAGTCTCGTGTGGTCCTCGGCACTGCGATCCGGCAGCACGATGATCACCACGCACGCGATCGCGCTGAGGAACACGATGCAGGTGAGCAGGATCGACGGGATCACAGCGAGTGGATCCAGAGGTGGCCTGTTGCAGCCAGGATCGACAGCAACGCGAGGACGCCGGCGGCGGTCAGCCCGCCCGCCAGGTAGAGCGAGGTCTTCGCGGAGCGCAGCCGCGTCAACAGCGCGGATCCCTGCGCCGCACCCTGCGTGGCGAGG
>JAFALX010000084.1 GCA_019234035.1 Candidatus Dormiibacterota bacterium
GAGCCCGCGCAGCCGCGTCAGCGGGTTGCGCATCAAGCGGTTGAGCCGGTCGATGTTGCGCGCCAGGATGCGCAGCACGGCGACCATGTCGGGGCTGTCCCACATCCCGTCGATGTAGGCCTCGCCGAATCCGACTCCGCCGCCGGAGATTGCGCGGCGCCACATCCCCGGCTCGCGCACCTCGAGCCGGGCCGTGATGTCGCCCGAGGTGCCGTACCGCTCCTCCCGGCCCTTCTCGACAACGATGAGCTGGCCGCCGCGCAGCCGCGACAGCAGCCGGCGCGCCGCGACGCGTGCGGCCGTATCGATCGCGCTCATTCGGCCTTCCCCTCCGCTTCCTTCGCCTTGCGCTCGCGGCGGCTGGGCCGCATCAGCGGCATACGATCGAGCCGTTCGGTCAGCAGTGACTCCAGGTCGCGCATATCGGTCTCGATCTCGTCGAGCCTGGCTCGAATCGCCTTGGTGTCGCTGCGCAGGTCGGCGAGGACGGAAAATGAGCCGTTGAGGCGGTCGACGAATCGTGAATCGAGCTTATCGAGGTGCCGCGTGGCGCGCTCCACCCGCTCCAGGAGCACGGCGGCGCGTTCCACCGCTCCGGTCAGCCGTTCGATGGCGCGCAGGGGCACGTTCAGACCCACCGTCCCCATCACGCTGTTCATCGAGCCTCGCAGCGCGCCACCGATGCGACCGGCGCCCGAGCTCTCCGTCGGCGCCGTTCGTGGCGCTGTCTCGCGCTTCGGCGCGGAACTCGTGCTTGTCGCGCGCTTCGACGAGGATCGCGCCGAGCCCCGTCCTGTCGTGCCGGTCCCTGCCACCATCGTCAGCATAGGCGGCGGCGCGCTTCGCCGCGTTGCATCAGTTGCCGATGTGGTTGGCGGGAATCGACCCGAGCTTGCCCTCTTTGTAGTCGGAGAGCGCCTGGGCAATCTCGGCGTGGGTGTTCATGACGAACGGGCCGTACCATGCGACGGGCTCGCGAATTGGCCGCCCGCCGAGGATGAGCACGTCGAGGTTCGGCGAGCGGCTCTCCTGGTCCTTGGACGCGGCCACGGTGATCACGTCTCCGTCGCCGAACGCAGCGAGCTGGCCGGTGCTGATGGGCCGCCCCGGCGTGCCGGCGCTCCCCTTGCCCGCGAGCACGTACACCAGCGCGTTGAACTCGCGCGGCCACGGCAGGACCAGGCGTGCACCCGGGCTCAGCGTCGCGTGCGCGAGCGAGATCGGCGTGTGCGTGACGCCCGGTCCCTGATGGCCCGCCACGTCGCCGGCGATGACGCGCAGCAACGTGCCGCCGTCGTACGAGCTCAGCAGCGCGACGTTGCCGGCGCGGATGTCCTGGTAGCGCGGGTGTTCCCACTTCTGCGCCGCCGGCAGGTTGACCCACAGCTGGATGCCGTGGAACAGTCCGCCACTGGCGATGAGCGTCTCCGGTGGCCGCTCGATGTGGAGCATGCCGCGCCCCGCGGTCATCCACTGCGTGTCTCCGTTGGTGATGAGGCCGCCCCCGCCGTTGGAGTCCTGGTGCTGGAAGGTCCCGTCGATGATGTAGGTGACTGTCTCGAAGCCGCGGTGCGGGTGCCACGGCGTGCCCTTGGGCTCGCCCGGCGCGTACTCCACCTCCCCCATCTGGTCCATGTGGATGAAGGGATCGATGAGCGCCGGGTCCGCGCCCGCGAAGGCGCGGCGCACCGGGAACCCCTCGCCCTCGAGGCCGTGCGGTGCCGTGGTCACGCTGACGACTGGCCGATCCGCGGTCGCGGTGGCGTCCGGCAGCGGGATGTGCGGGAGCGCGGTGATGTCGTCGACGGTGACGGCGGGCATTGGGGTGTCTCCTTCTCTGGTTAGAGCGCCAGCGCCTTGATGGGCGACATGACGTTGGTGAGGGTCCAGTCCACCCCGGGCACGTCGATGTAGAGCTCGATCTCGTTGCCGTCGGGGTCCTCGATATAGAGGCTGTGGGTGACCGTGTGGTCGCTCATGCCGACGATGCGCACGCCCTGGTCGAGGCAGCGTGCGCGCGCCTCGCGCAGCTCGTCGTCCGTGTCGCCGACCTTGAGGCCGAAGTGATACAGGCCGAGATGGCGCCGGCGCGGCACCGGCTCTGCATCGGGGCCGACCTCGATGAGCAGCAGCTCGTGGTGGGTGCGGCCGCTGCTGAAAAGTGCGACCGGGATCCGGCCGAAGGTGGTGTTCTCCGGCGGCTCGAGGCGCTGCCACCCGAGCACGTCGCCGTAGAACCGGGCCGAGCGATCGACGTCGCTCACGTACAGGACGATGTGGCCGAGCTCTTTGACTTGCATGAGCTGACAATACCGCGCACATGTTGACGTGTCAACTTTCTGCTACCCTCGAGGGGTGGCACAGCAACCCCGCTGGCTCGACCCCACCGAGCTGCGCGCGTGGCGCGGGTATCTGCAGATGAGCTGGCTCGTCGCCGCCGCGATCGAGCGCGACCTGCGCCGCGCCGGCCTGTCGCACCCCGACTACTACGTGCTCGTGCAGCTCTCGGAGTCGTCGGAACGCCGCATGCGCATGTCCGATCTGGCCTCTGGAATACAGTGGTCCAAGAGCAGGCTGTCGCACCACCTCGACCGCATGGAGCTGCGCGGGCTGGTGTCACGAGAGGACTGCCCGAGCGACGCACGCGGCGCCTACGCATGCCTGACCCCGGCCGGCCTCCGTGCAATCGAGGACGCGGCGCCGGGGCACGTCGCGAGCGTCCGCCGCCACTTCATCGACGCGTTGACGCCGGACCAGCTGGAAACCCTCGCGGAGATCAGCGAGACCGTGATCGCGATTCATGCTGGGGACGCCGAGACCGGGATCGCGTCCTGATGCAGGGCCGGCTCCGGCTCACTCAGCGTTCCGGCTGCCGCTGAGTCCGCGCCGCGCCCTCCGGTTGCAGCGAACCTGCGGGAGGCGCATCGTTGTCCGGCACGCTCGGGAGCGCAGAGCAGTAGACACGGAGGGCTGGTCGTGAGCTACATCAAGACGAAAGACGGCACCGACATCTACTACAAGGACTGGGGTGAGGGGCCCGTCGTCACCTTCTCGCACGGATGGCCGCTCAACGCGGACGCGTGGGACGGCCAGATGCTCTTCCTCGTCGAGAACGGGTACCGCTGCGTCGCGCACGATCGCCGCGGGCACGGCCGGTCGAGCCAGCCCGCCTCGCGCAACGACATGGACGGCTACGCCGACGACCTCGGCGAGGTGATCGAGGCGCTCGACCTCCACGACTGCGTGTGCATCGGCCACTCCAC
>JAFALX010000235.1 GCA_019234035.1 Candidatus Dormiibacterota bacterium
CTGAGCTTGACGCGCTGCGCCTCCCCACCACTCAACTGCGTCGCGGGCTGGCCGAGCCGGATGTATCCCAGGCCGACGTCCTGCAACGTGCGCAGCCGCCGAAGGATGCGGGGCTGATTCTCGAAGAGCTTCGCCGCCTCGTCGACGGTCATCTCGAGCACGTCCGCGATGCTCTTGCCACGGAACTTCACGTCGAGCGCCTCGCGGTTGTAGCGCCGTCCCTTGCACACGTCGCACGGCACGTAGATGTCCGGCAGGAAGTGCATCTCGATCTTGATCATCCCGTCGCCGGAACACGCCTCACAGCGCCCACCGGGGACGTTGAACGAGAAGCGGCCGGGACGGTAGCCGCGGACGCGCGACTCGGGAAGCTTCGCGTAGAGGTCGCGGATGTCGGTGAACACGCCGACATAGGTCGCCGGGTTGCTGCGCGGCGTGCGCCCGATCGGCGACTGGTCGACGTCGATCACCTTGTCGATGTGCTTGAGCCCGTCGATGCGCGTGTGCTTTCCGGGGCGCACTTTGGCGCGGTACAGGTGCTGCGCCAGCTTGCGATAGAGGATGTCGTTTATGAGCGTGCTCTTGCCGCTGCCGCTCACACCGGACACGCAGATGAACGTGCCGAGCGGGAAGGCGACGTCGATGCGCTTGAGGTTGTTCTCCGACGCACCACGGATCACCAGCTGCTCGCCCGACCCAGGCCGGCGGAACAGCGGCAGCGGGATGCTGCGCTCGCCGCGCAGGAACTGCGCGGTGATACTCGCCGGAACGGCGAGTACTTCCTCGAGGGTTCCGGCGGCAACCACGTGCCCCCCATGCTCCCCGGCTCCCGGTCCGACGTCCACGACGTAGTCGGCGGCGCGGATCGTTTCCTCGTCGTGCTCCACGACGATGAGCGTGTTGCCGATGTCGCGCAGCGCCTCGAGCGTGCGGATCAGCTTGTGGTTGTCGCGCTGGTGCAGCCCGATCGACGGCTCGTCGAGGATGTACAGCACGCCCATCAGCTTGCTGCCGATCTGCGTCGCCAGGCGGATGCGCTGCGCCTCACCGCCGCTGAGCGTTTGCGCCGCGCGGTCGATCGTGAGGTAGTCGAGCCCGACGTCGTGCAGGAATCCGAGGCGCTCCCTGATCTCCTTCAGCGCCTGGCGGGCGATGACGTGCTCGCGTTCGCTGAGCTGCAGACGATCGAGACGCTGCAGCGCGGCCACGATGCTGTGGCTCGTGAAGTCGGCGATGCTCATGCCGTCGATGGTCACCGCGAGGTATTCGGGCTTCAGCCGCTTGCCACCGCATGTCGGACACGGCTTCTGCATCATCAGCCGCTCGATGTCCTGCTTGACCCACTCGGAGTCGGTCTCGCGGTACCGGCGCTGCAGGTTGTTGATGACGCCCTCGTAGCTGGCCTCGAAGCTGCGCGTGTGACCGCTGTGCGTCACCCAGCGCATGCGCACCGTCTCGTCCTTCGGCAGCCCGTACAGGATCACCCGCTGCTCGCGTGACGTCAGCTCGTCCCACGGCACGTTCGTCGGGATGCGGAACTTCTTGGCAACCGTCTCGAGGACTTCCAGCAGCCAGTGCTGCGACGGTCCCTTCGTCCACCCGGACAGCGCCCCGTCATCGATGCTCAACGACGTGTCCGGCACGACGGCGTCGGGATCGATCTCCATGCGCATGCCGAGCCCGGTGCACGTGGGGCACGCGCCGTGCGGATTGTTGAACGAGAAGTTGCGCGGCGCCGGCTCCTCGATCGAGATGCCGTCGTACACGCAGGCGAACTCCTGCGAGAACAACATCTCACGCGGGGGGTCCCCCCCCGCGTCCCCCCCGACCTCATCAGAATGCTTACCTTCTGAATGGGGGGCCTGCGGGGGGCCCGCCCCCCGCACGGGGATCAACAGGATCAGCCCGTCGCTGAGCTTTGCCGCGGTCTCGAGCGACTCGTTGAGCCGCGAGCGCAGCTCGTTGTTGATGACCACGCGGTCGACAACGATCTCGATGTCGTGCTTGTAGTTCTTGTCGAGCGTGATGGTCTCGGAGAGATCGCGCACCTCACCGTCGACACGCGCGCGGACGAAGCCCTTGCGCCGCGCGTCATCGAGGATCTCGCGATGCTCGCCCTTGCGCCCCTGCACCATCGGCGCGGTGATGAGCAGCCGCGTCCCCTCCGGCAAGGCCAGCACCTGATCCGCAATCTGCTCGATCGACTGCCGTCCGATCTCGCGACCGCAGACCGGGCAGTGCGGATGTCCGATGCGCGCGTACAGCAGGCGCAGGTAGTCGTAGATCTCGGTGACCGTGCCGACCGTCGATCGCGGGTTCTTGCTCGTGCCCTTCTGATCGATGG
>JAFALX010000069.1 GCA_019234035.1 Candidatus Dormiibacterota bacterium
GTCAGTGCGCGCGCCGAACCATCGCGAGGCCCTGGACCCCCAGGTGCTTCTCGATGCGGTCGTCCGTGCGGCGCCGGTCAATCTGTTCGCGCGTGATCGTGACTGTCAGCGCTCGCTCACATCCGTGACAGCAGAGCGAGAAGGTGCACGGAGTCGCGATGAGCCGGACACACTCGTGAACGTACCCACAGTGGTCGCAGGTCACAAACGGATGCCACATGGTTGGCCCCCCAACTGCACTCGACACGGAGCAACGCACCGTGTCACCGGCCCATCTCTCTTTTACCCGCCGTGCCATACCCAAAGGTCGCACTTAGCGTACACCTTCCCACCGACGTTCATCGTCGATCACAAACATTCACCTCCGGTTACAAACGTTGGAGGCTTTCTTACAAACCTTCATCGCCTCTTAACAGCGCGATGTGCTCGACACCGCCGGCTTCTGCGTGCCGCGACGGAGAGGCGTTCAGAGTCCGGCTCAGCGAGCGAGGGCGTAGATCTCCCAGCGCCCGGGCACGCCCTTCAACGTGTGCGTCCCAGCGCTCTCGAACTGGATCGGGGCCCCCGCCATCAGGTCACGGATGGTGCGCGACACGAGCACCTGGCTCGGGCCGGCGAGCGCCGCGACACGCGCACCGATATGCACGGCGATGCCGCGCACCTCGCCGCCACTGCCACGTTCCATCTCACCGGTGTGCACGCCGGCACGGATCTCGATGCCGAGCGCGCGCACGCCGTCGCGCAGGCTCTCCGCGCACGCGATGGCACGTGCGGGGCTGTCGAACAATGTCAGCGCTCCGTCGCCGGCTGTGTCGATGAGCCTGCCGCCGTGTCGGTCGAGCTGGCGCTTGATGAGCTCGTGGAAGTCCTCGAGCAGCTCGCGGAATCGCGCGTCGCCCAGCTCGACGGCACGCTTGGTCGACTGGACGATGTCGACGAACAACACGGTGCCGAGGAACCGATCGATGCTCGGCGCTGGTGGCGTGCCGGTGACGAACTCCTCGATGACGTCCAGCACCTCGTCGGCGCCTTCGGTGAAGAAATGCAGGTCGGACCCGGGGAACTCGACATACTTCGCGCCGGCGATGTTATCCGCCAGATAGCGGGCGTGGTCAGGTGTGTACAGCGCGTTGCCGGCGCGGCCGATGACGAGCGTGGGCGCGGTGATGGTGTGCAGCACGCTGCGCACGTCGGTCTCGAACCACTGGCGCGCCATCGCCACCGCAGTTCCCGGGCTCGCCGCGAGGCGCTCCATCTGCGCATACCAGGCGGTGAACTCCTCGTCGCCGACCATCGAGGGATCGGTCATCGGCAGATCCATCCCGGTGCCCCACCCGGCGAGGATGGTGTCCGCGATCATGTCGATCTGCTCCTGGTCGACGCCGTACGGATAGTCGTCCGCGCGACGCAACCGCGCGTAGCCGCCCATAACGATCACCTTCTCGACGCGCTCCGGATGCGACGCAGCGAAGACGAGCGCGGGGCCGGTGCCGCCGATGTGGCCGGCGATGACAGCGCGCTCGCAGCCGGTCGCGTCCATGATCACGCGCACGTCGTCGACCTGCTCGTCCATCGTCGGCACGGCGTCCATCGGAACGGGGTCGGACAGGCCGACGCCGCGGTTGTCGTACATCACCATCCGGCAGAACGACGCCGTGCGTCGCAGCCAGCGCACCGCGTGTGGCTCGCGCCACTGGTGATCCATGTGCGAGCCGGGACCGGAGCTCACCACCACGAGGTTCGGCGGTCCTGATCCCAGCACCTGGTACGCCAGATGGATCGGGCCGCTGCGCGCGTACTGGGTGGGCGGAATCGATGCCGGCGTCATCGCCTCGAGGCCCCAACTCCCTCACTCACGCGCGGATCTTACCGAAAGCCCGGTCGCGTAACACGCGCTCGTATCTCGTGTCAGTCGAACATTGACGCAGCGCAGCAGGGACCCCAGCGGGCTGGTGCGCCGTCGAGGAGTATCACCATGCGCCGGCACGCCTTTTGGCTGATCAACGGCATCGCCGCCGTCACTGCTGCTGCTCCGGCCCCGGCTCCTCCAAGCGCCACACCGTGCGTCATCCCGCAGGGCGGCGGCGGCGACGGCGACGCGGACAACTTCGGCGCTCCGAGCGACAACGACGGCTGCGATCGCTGATCCGCCTCGTCACACGGACCGTAGCCTCGGCGCGTACAGTGTCGAGCAGGTTTTTGACGCGCGGGCCTGGAGACGCAGGGTCGCGGGGAGGAGTGGGCATGGCTCAGGCAACGGCAACCGGGTCGAAGGAGCAACTGTGGCACCTCGTCCACGCGCAGCGTGATCGCATCGCCGATGTGCTGGCGACGCTCGACGAGCAGGAGTGGCTCACGCAGTCGCTCTGCGACGCCTGGACCGTGCGCCAACTGGCGGCGCACTGCATCGAAACGCAGACGATGACGCCGCCCGTGTTCGTGGGACGCTTCATCGGCTCGGGTTTCCGGTTCCACGTGATGAGCGCGAAGAACGTGGCGCGTCACGACGGCGAGTCCACCAGCCAGCTGCTCGAGGAGTACCGCGCGACGGCCCACCGCACAACGGCGCCGCCAGGACCGTCGGTCACGTGGCTCGGCGAGGCGGTGATCCACGGTGAGGACATCGCACGGCCCACCAAGCGGCACATCGACGTCGATCCTGTGGCACTGGTGATGGTCGCGGACTACACGCTGAAGACGACGCCACTTCTGCACGGCAAGCAGCGCGGCGCCGGTCTCACGCCTCGCGTCACCGGCATCGACTGGAGCGCCGGCGGCGGCCCCGAGGTAAGCGGGCCGGCAGCGTCGTTGATCATCGCGCTCGCCGGGCGCAAGGCCGGGCTCGACGACCTGACCGGCGACGGCGTCGAGACGCTTCGCGCCCGCCAGGGAGCCGCCACAGGCTGACCGATACGGCGTCGCTGCGTGCCAGACTCGGGCGATGCCAGACACGCTGACCGTCGTCGACAACCGCACCGGCGCTCGCTATGAGATTCCCGTCACCGATGACTCCGTGCGCGGCACCGACCTGCACGGCATCCGCCGTCCCGACGCCGGCCGCGGGCTGCTCGCGTACGACCCCGCCCTGAGCCACACCGCCTCGTGCAAGAGCAGCATCACCTTCCTCGACGGTGAGACCGGCACCTTGCTGTATCGCGGGTATCCCATCGAGCAGCTCGCGGGCCGCAGCACCTTTCTGGAGACGGCGTATCTGCTGATCCACGGCGAGCTGCCGACAGCCGCGCAATCCGCGGCGTGGGTGCACGACATCACCACGCACACGATGGTGCACGAGAACCTGAAGACGTTCATCGACGGGTTCCATCACGACGCGCACCC
>JAFALX010000121.1 GCA_019234035.1 Candidatus Dormiibacterota bacterium
ATGCGGTGTCAGCGGCGACAGCAGCTGCAGGCGGGCGCCGGCCTCGAGCCGCAGCGTCTCGCCGGGCGTCATGTCCAGCACCGGTCCCTGCTGATCGGGATGGCGCACCTCCACGAGCCAGGCGCCGTCGCGCGACGGACCGGCGAAGTGCACCACCACAGGCGCACCGCCCCCGCGAGTGGCACATGCCGCGGCCGCGATCGTCGCGGAGGTGTTCACGACCAGGAGATCGCCCTCGCGGAGGAAGGACGCGAGATCGCGGAAGTACGCGTGGCTCAACCGCTGCCCATGCACGACCATCAGGCGCACGCAGTCGCGCGCAAGGCCGTGTGCCTCCGGCGGCTCGGTTGCGATGAGATCGTCCGGCAGCTCGAAGTCGAGCGTGGCCGGCGGCAGCGTCGCGGTCACGTGGCGACCAGGCTGGCGTCGAGCACCGACGCGGCGCGGTAGCGGCCGGACCGGGGCCGCTCGGCGACAAGTCGAAGGATCGCGGGGGCCGAGACCTCGGGTTCCGGCCGGTCGGAGATGTCCTCTCCTGGATATGCGCGCTGATGCATGGCTGTGCGCATGTCACCTGGGTCGAGTGCATACACCTTGATGTCCGGCTCCTCGGCTGCCATGACCGCAGAGACCTGATCCAGCGCCGCCTTCGACGAGCCGTAGCCGCCCCAGCCCTCGTACGCCTCGACGGCGGCGTCCGAGCTGATGTTGACGACGGCACCGTGTGCCGCGCGGAGCGCAGGCAGGACCGCCTGCGTGAGCGCCAGCGGCGCCACCACGTTGACCCGGTACACGTACTCCAGCTCGTCCAGCGGGTGGACGCTCAGCGGTTGCAGGGGACTCGGGCCGAGCTCGCTGGCGTTGTTGACGAGGAGATCGAGCCGGGTGGCGTCCTCGACGGCGCGAGCCAGCGCCGCCCGGTGGGCCGGGTCGGTCACGTCGCCCGCGATCGCCACGGCGTTCGAGGGATAGGGGAGCGCCGACCGGGCGCGCTCGAGGTCGTAGCCGCCGCGGGCGTCGAGGATGAGCCGCCAGCCCTCTCGGGAGAGCGCGGCGGCGACCGCGCGGCCGAAGCCCCGCGAAGCACCGGTGATCAGGGCAACATTCATGCCGTCGATACTAGAAGTTGAAGTAAGCTTCAAGTCAAGCGCGAAGCAAGAACTCATGGAAACAGACCTCCTCACCATCACCCAGATCGCGGAGCGGAGTGGTTTCGCCCCCTCAGCGCTCCGCTTCTACGAGCGCGCAGGGCTGTTACATGCGCGCCGAAGCCCCGGCGGCCGGCGCCGCTACCCACGCACCGTCCTCCGCCGCCTCGCCTTCATCCGGGCAGCGCGCCACGTCGGGCTGACCCTCGACGAGATCGGTGCGCAGCTCGCCCACCTGCCCGAGAACCAGACCCCGACCCGCGAGGACTGGGCGGCCATCTCCGTTGGCTGGCGCGAGCGTCTCGACGCAGAGATCGAGGCCCTCACCGCCCTGCGCGACAAGCTCACCTCGTGCATCGGCTGCGGATGCCTCTCGCTGGAGCGTTGCCAGGCGTCGAACCCCGGCGACGTCGCGCGAAGTCTTGGACCGGGTGCCGTCTACCTGCCGCGGCGACTGCGCGAGCCACTGGCGCATCCCTGATCCGCGGGTGTAACCCGCCCGCGTAGCACGTCGTGGCGGGAAGCGCTCGCCCCACCCACCGAGCCACTGGCCGCCCCGAACAGCGGGGGGCGCCGGCTCCCCGGGGGCGCTCAGCTCCCGGGGACCGTGCGGCAGCCGCTAAGCGGCCTTGCCGATCTTGAAGATCTTGGTGCCGCAGTTCGGGCAGGTTCCCGTGGTGGCAGGCTTGCCGTTCTTCATCGTGATCGCCTGCGCGCCCTGGATCTCGACCTGCTTCTTGCACTTCAAACAGTAGCCGGTGGCCATGGCCTCTCCTTACTGGGTGGTGTACTGGTGCCGGGCAGGGCCCCAAGCCAGCTTGCGGCGCATTCTACCCACGGTTTCGCCGAATTGGGCCTGAATTCAGCCGAATTCAGCCTGAATACGTGAGGAGGGGCCGTGACGGGGTGCCCGGCGGGTCCCACGCAGCAGGTCGTCCGGCACCCTGGCCGGGCGCCGGAGCACTGCGCTACACCGGCGCCGGCGTCGCCGCGAGGTGCTTCCGGAAGAACGACAGGGTGCGCTCCCAGGAGAGCCTCGAATGCTCCGGGTGGTGCACCTCGGGGCGGTCGTCGTTGAAGAACGCGTGGTCTGCGCCGCTGTACCAGTGGCTCTCGACGTCGACACCGGCCGCCCGCAGCCTCTCCTCGAGCTGCGCCGTGTTCCCACGGTCGTAGGAGTGGTCGCGCTCTCCCCAGTGGAACAGCACGGCCCCCCCGCGCAGCGACTCGAGGTGCGGCTGCGTCCGATCGACGAACCCCATGCCCGCGTAGTACGCCACCACCGCCGCGAAGACATCGCTCAGCGTTGCGGCGTACAGCGCCAGCGCGCCGCCGGCGCAGAAGCCGACGATCCCGACGCGGTCGCCGGCCGTCCGCTCCGAGGCCGCCAGCCACGTGCCCGCGCCGACCATGTCGCGGCCGGCGCCGTCGATCTGCAGCGACATGATGAGCTTGCCCGCCTCGTCCGGCTCGGTCGTCGTGGTGCCGTGGTACAGGTCCGGCGCGAGCGCGACGAAGCCGGCAGCCGCGAACCGGTCGCAGACGTCCTTGATGTGGTGGACGATGCCCCACCACTCCTGGATCACGATCACGCCCGGCCCACGGCCACTCGGCGGCAGCGCCAGGTAGCCGGTTGCGGTGCCGCCGTTGCTCGGAAACTCGACCGTCTCGCCCATGAACACCCTCCTGGGGGGAGCCGACTGAACCGCAGTTCAGAGTATGCGGGCGGCACCTCACACCGCGGCTGCGGCGTGCTCCTTGCTATGGGCGTCGATGATCTTCTGCGCGACGTGCGCCGGCACCTCCTCGTAGTGCGAGAACGTCATCGAGTAGCGGCCGCGACCCTGCGTCATCGCCCGCAGCTCGATCGGGAACGTGTACATCTCCGACTGCGGCACCTGCGCGCCCACCTCGGCGCGCCCGTCACCCGTCGGGTTCATCCCGGCGACGCGTCCGCGCTTGGAGTTGAGCAGGCCCATGACGTCGCCGGTGTTGCGCTCGGGCACCACGACGCGCACGTCCATCACCGGCTCGAGCAGCACGGGGTTGGCCTTCTGCACCGCCTCGCGCATCGCCATCGATCCCGCGATCTGGAACGCGATGTCCTTGCCGTCGACCGAGTGCGTCGAGCCGTCGACGAGCCGCACCTTGACGTCGACGATGGGATTCCCGCTG
Source organism: Candidatus Dormiibacterota bacterium (assembly GCA_019234035.1). Lineage (GTDB taxonomy): Bacteria > Chloroflexota > Dormibacteria > Aeolococcales > Aeolococcaceae > JAFALX01. The sequence continues at coordinate 3,324 of JAFALX010000121.1, forward strand.
ACCGCCCCCTGCTCCATCGTCTGCCGCACGCCCTTCTCCACCGACGGGCGAAACTGCTGCGGGATGGCGCCGCCGAAGATCTTGTCCTCCCAGAGGTAGCCCTCGCCGCGCGCCAGCGGCTCGATCTCGATGGTCGCGTCGCCGTAGAGCCCGGCGCCGCCCGACTGCTTCTTGTACTTGTGCTGCACGCGCGCCGAGCCGGTGATCGTTTCGCGGTAGGGAATGCGCGGCGGGTTGAGCACGGCGTCGACGCCGTACTTGCGCTTCATCTTCTCGAGCGTCGCGTCGAGGTGCACGTCACCAAGACCGTGCACGAGCACCTCGTTGGTCACCGGGTCGCGGTCCGAGGCGAACGCGATGTCCTCGTCGGACAGACGCGCCAGCGCGTGCATGATCTTGTCCTCGTCGCCCTTGGTCCTCGCCACGATCGCCGCGGAGTACGTCGCCGCCGGCGCCTCGATCGGCGGCAGCACCACGGGCGCATCCTTCGCGCACAGGGTGTCGCCCGTCTCGGTCGCGGTGAGCTTGGTCACGACGCCGATGTCGCCTGCGCTCACCTGCGGCACGGTATTGATGGTCCTGCCCATCGGCTGGCCCAGCTGGGCGAAGCGCTCCTCGGTCCCGATGCGCACCGTGACCGGATGGCTGTCGCCGGTGAGAGTCCCGCGCAGCACTTTGAAATACGAGACCTTGCCGAAGGTGTCGACGGTGGTCTTGAACACCTGCGCGCACAGCTTGCCGTTGACGTCGCACGCGACCTCGACGTCCTGGCCGCGGGCGTCCTGACCGGTGTGGACCCGCTCCGCGGGGGAGGGCAGAAAGCGCACGATCGAGTCGAGCACCAGCGATGAGCCGAGCTCGGTGAGCGCGGCGGCGCACACGATGGGGACGAGCGAGCCGCGCGCGGTTGCGGCGTGCAGCGCGGTGCGCACCTCGTCGTCGGTGAGCTCGGTGCCCTCGAGATATTTCTCGAGCAGGGCGTCGTCGGTCTCCGCGGCGGCGTCAACCAGCGCCGAGTGCGCGCGCTCGATGTCGGCGCGGTGGTCCTCCGGAAAGTCCATCGACGTGGAGCGGCCCCTGTTGTCGAACGCGTGGGCGACGTCGTCGACCAGGTCGACGAAGCCCCGGAATCCCTCTGCCGAGCCCACCGGCACTGCGACCGCGATCGGCTTGCGCGAGAACGCCTCGCGCAGCGCGTCGACCGTCGCCTCGTACGCCGCGTTCTCCTTGTCCATCTTGTTGATGACAATCAAGGCAGGAAGTCCGCGCTCCTGCACCATGTCCCAGGCGAGCTCGGCGCCGACAGGAACTGTGCCGTTGGCCGAGACGACGAGCACCGCCGCGTCAGCGGCCGCCAGCGCTTCGGCGACCTCGCCGGCGAAGTCCTGGAAGCCCGGGGCGTCGATGATGTTGATGCGCGATCCGTCCCAATCACAGTGCGCCACCGCAGCACCGATGCTGATGCTGCGGCGCTGCTCCTCCGGCTCGGAGTCGAGAATCGACGTGCCCTGATCCGTTGA
>JAFALX010000124.1 GCA_019234035.1 Candidatus Dormiibacterota bacterium
GACGGGAGCTCGGCCGGTCGCGGCAGCCACTCGACCCCGCTCCACCAGTGGCGACCGTCCGGCGAGCGGACCGCGCCGATCGGCGCACACCCGGCGGCGTCCAGCCAGGTGACGCCGTCCCACCAGTAGCGGCCATCCGGGGACACCACCAGCGTCAAGCGCTGCGGCGTCGCCGGCGCCACGTTGACCACCACGATCTGCTGGATGCGGCAGCGGCGCGGCAGGCATGCAGCTAGCACCAGCAGACCCGCGACCCCAATGGCGATGAGGACCGCGAGACCCAGGAGCGGGCTCGCCGGTGTTGCCATAACCGAACAATTGTACGTCGGCAGACGGCGGCGCATCGAACACCATCGAGGCTGGGCTGCGCGCGGGGCTCGAGGTCACCCCGGCAGCGCCGAGCCCGGCCGGCGCCATGGGCGGGTCAGGAAGGGATGACCGTTTTCGTCATAGCGGCCCCCCGCCACCTCGGCGCGCTCGACATCCTGGCCGAACGCCGGGTCGCGGTCGAGCCAGTGATAGAAGGTGGCCTGGGCGATGCCGCCGCGCCGGGCTGCAGCCCGCCGGCTCAGCCCCTCGCTGAGCGCGCTAAGCACGGCCTCGCGTGCCGCCGGTGTGAGCTTCGTGGGCGTGCCCAACGCGCTGCGCAACGCCCGGTGCAGCAGATGCGACGCGGCCTCCTCCTGGCTGACTCGCTGCAGTTGCGCATACCGTTGCAGCAGCTCGCCCGCCTCGCCGACCAGCTCCACAACCAGTCGCGCCGGTTCCATCAACCATGTCCTCCACGTCTTAGGGAATGAACCCCTCGAGGTGGGCGTCGGGCCACGCAAGCGTTTGCGTGTCCACGACTCCCAACCCTCCGGGTCCATTCATTTCACTGATGCGGTAGTTGCTGTCAGAGACGGCCACAACCATGGCGACGTGGCCATAGCTGGCGTCGTACGGGCCGCCGGGGCGGTACACGGCGATCTCCCCCACCGCCGGCAGCGACGTCGTGCCGATGCCCTGCGCCGCGGCGTTGCCGATCCACTGCCACGCATCACCCGACCAGGTGACCGGGTAGCCCATGGCGGCTCGTTCGCTGGCGACGTAGTCGGTGCACTGGCCATGCGGCCAGCCCGTCACCGCGGGACGGCCACTGAGCAGCGGCCCCCCAAGCCAGTTGCCGTAGTCGTGCATCCGCTGTTGCACCGACACGATGTACGCAGCGCCGCCCTCGGGGTTGTATGCCCCGAGTGCACCGGCGATGGCGCCGTGGGCCGCTCCGTCACCCGCGAGCATGGCTGCAGCGACTGGGATCTCCACCGCCGGATCGGTGGGATCTGCCGTCGCCGACTCGCCAGCGCGCGGCGCCCACGACGCGAACGTCGCCGGCAGCATCTGCATGAGGCCCACCGCACCTGCGGATGACTGTGCAGTCGGATGGAATCCGCTCTCTTCCGCCGCCACGGCCAGCAGGAGCGCCTCGGGATCCCCGAACTGATGCGCGGCTGCCGCGAACACAGGCATGAGCGCGGACGGCGGCAGCGGATTGCCGCCCGGCATAGCGCCGCCGCCGGGCCCAGTCGGTCCGCGGGCTCCGGTGCTGGCGTTGTCGCCGGTGCTTACGAAGAGCAGCGGCACACTTAAGATCAGGACGAGCAGCAGCGCGCCGCCTCCCGCAAGCGTCTTCACGCGGGCAGGCGAGCGCTCATGCGCGCGTCGGTGTCGACGAGGGCATGCTCGTGCGCGCCCAGGCGATGCTCCACCAGGAACGAGCGCTGCCCCACCTTCCACAACGCCACGCCTCGAGGCAGCCGCGTGATCAGCTCCGCCTCAGTGTCCGTGAGGCCGAGCAGCTCACGTGCCTTCTCGACCTCGCCGGGGGGTTGGCTGTAGATGACGCGCGTCTCCGAGTCGGACAACAATCCCTGTGCGAGGCGCACCTCCTCGGTGTCGGCGCCACCGGCCGCGGCCAGGTCGGAAAGACGATGGAGAATCGCGATGTTCTGCACGCCGTAGCTGCGCGCGAGCTTCCAGCTGGACTGCAGGAAGCGAACGATTTCGCGATGGCGCAGCAGCGCCCAGGCCTCGTCAAGGATGACGATGCGATGCGTGCCGTCGTTGCGCGCCAGCGCGCGTTGCAGCCATGCGGCGACGCAGACCATGAGGATGCCGAGAGCGTCGCTGTGATACACGGCGGAGAGGTCGAAGTCCACGACGGGCGCGTCCAGATCGACTGCTCCCGACGTCGGTCCGTCGAACATGCCGGCGAGGTCGCCGCGCACCAGTCGGCGCAACTCGACACCGACCTCACGGCTGGCGATGCGCAGCGCTTCGCGGTCCGTATGCACGCTGCGCGCGGCGTCGGCAGACGGATCGAGCAGCGCGTCGACGACCGCCGGCAGCGTCGTCTGGCCCTCAACGTGGCTGGCGGCGGTGA
>JAFALX010000159.1 GCA_019234035.1 Candidatus Dormiibacterota bacterium
CGGGGCCCCCCCGAACCGCGGCCGCCCGCCCCAACCGGCGAGCGAGGAGCCGCCCGTCGTGGCGGGGACGTAGGCGACGGCCCGCACCGGTGGGGTCACGTGGAAGACGCCGGGGGCGGAGGGGCCGGTGACGGTCACGCCCGTGTCCAGCAGCGGCTGGAACGCAACGCCGCGTGCAACGTCGTGTCCGGGGTAGTAGGGGTACTGCGCGAAGTTCGCAGCCGGCGCGCCGCCGAACGGATGCAGGCCGCCGTAGCCGTCCAGCACCCAGCCGGAGTTCGCCGGCACCGAGGGATTACTGCCATCATTGACGAGAACGGCCGCGCGCGCGATGTCCCAGCCACCCCAGTACGCCGTGATGCTCACGTTGGGCGCGCCACCGAACGGATGCAGCGCGCCGTAGGCGGCGAGCACGTAGCCGCTGACGCCGTCAGCCCGCAGCACGACCGCGCGGGCGATATCCCAGTACGGCCAGTAGCCGCTGAACGAGACTGCCGGGGCGCCGCCGAATGGATGGAGTCCTCCCCATCCGTCCAGCACGTACCCGCTCCTGCCATCGGACCGCACGGCGACGCCGCGCGCGATGCCCCAGCCCGGCCAGTACGCGCTGACGTCGACCGGTGTTGCCGAGCCGAACGGATGCAGCCCGCCGTAGGCATCGAGCACGTACCCGCCGCTGTCGTCGGGGAGCATGCCCATGCCGCGCGCGATGTCCCATTGCGGCCAGTACGCGGTGGTGGTCAGCGGTGGCGCGCCGCCGAACGGCACGACGCCGCCCCAGCCGTCGAGCGTGTAGCCGGACGTGCCGTCGCTGCGCAGCGCCACGCCGCGTGTGGGCCGCGGGTCGTCGAGCCAGCCGCGCAGCGGCAGGCCGAAGTTGCCGGCGGGATCGATGGTGGTGCCGCTGTACGGCAGGCCGTACTCGGCATACATGCTGTTCTGGCTGACGATCCAGACCCGCTGCGCCGCGGCGTCGACGCGCTCCACCACCGCCACGTGTCCGGTGGTATCGCTCGGCGTCGCGCCCCACACCATGATGTCGCCGGGATTCGGGAGCGAGCCGGAGCCGTTGGGCACCGCCAGCAGCGGCGTCGGCAGCCTGCTCGCCACGTCGAACATGCTGGTGCCATTGCCCGTCCATCCCGCGGCGTCCCAGCTCGAGCTGCCGCCCTCGTTCCACTCCAGATCCGCGGCGCGCATCGCGAGCTCGGTGCACTGGAACTGCATGCCCCAGGCATCTCGACCGTCGGATGCCGCCGGCGAGCGCCAGCACGAGGAGCCGTCCCAGTTGCTGTGCACGTCGAAGTTCGCACCGCCGGCTGACTGCGGCACCGCCATGCCGCCTGCCCATTGGCCACCCGGGATGAGCACCGAACCGTACGCGGCGCTCGAGCAGGGGAGGTTGTCGATGATGCCCGGGGACGCCGCGCTGTTGATCGCAATCTGCGCCGACCCGGTCACCAGCGAGGTGCCGGCCCGTGCGGACAGTGTCGAGGCGCCGATCGCGGCGCTGACGACGAGCACGATGCTCAGCCACGCTTGTTTCTGACGAAGAAGGCCGATACGTTGATACCGCCGCACATCATGCTCCCGTAGGCGTCGCCGCTGCCGCCAGGATCGTGCGGTCTCGACAGCCGCGCGGGGAGCCGATGTCACCGCTCCGTTTCGGATGTGTTCAACGATCGCAAGTGCCAAGCCCCGCTTGCGTTTGTGCGGACGGCAGGAGGCGCAGGACTGTCATTGTGCGCTCGCCATGCGCGGTCCCGCCATGGTGGCGGGCGCATCAGCACTTCTGCCGCACGCCCGACAGGCGCGACACCACAGTGCCACGAGTCGGTTGCGGTCCGGGGTGGTGTCTCACGCGATGTCACGCTCGCCCGTGAATGGGGAAGCTCACGCGCGGATTCCTTCTGCTGATGGTGGCCGCCATGCCGGCGGCGACATTCATGGGGCCGGCCCATGCCGCGGCCGCCGCATCGACGCTCAGCGCGACCTGGACGCGCACGGTCACCACGGGTGCCGGCTCGGGTCCCGCATCGAACTGGTCCATGGCGCCGTGGGCGGGAGCGACCGTGGGCGACCTCTTCGGCGACGGGAGGAAGGAGGTCGTCGTCGGCACCATCGACGGCGGCGTCTGGGTGCTCGACGGCGCCACCGGCGCGGTGCTGCCCGGCTGGCCGCAGTACACGGGCGGGGCGTTGCACAGCAATCCCTCGCTCGCCGACCTCGACAACAACGGCCGCGAGGAGGTGATCGCCACCTCGGAGGCCGGCGGCATCTACGTCTGGAACCCTGACGGGTCGCTGTACCCGGGATGGCCGCAGCACCCGGTACCACCCGGCCCCGGCTTCACGACAGGTTTTGCGGGTGGTGTCGCCGTGGGCGATCTCTATGGCAACGGCCAGAAGGAGCTCGTGGCCGCGTCGTGGGACCAGCATCTGTGGGCCTGGGACCGATTCGGCAACGTCCTGCCGGGCTTCCCCATCCATGTATGGGACACCGCGGCGGACACGCCGACGCTCGTCGACCTCGAGGGGCACGGACAGCTGGACATCGTCGTCGGCTTCGACTCCACGGGTCCGCCGTACGACCCGTACCCGCCCGGCGGCGAGTACTGGGCGTTCCGCCCGACCGGTTGCACCGCCTACGCATACGCGAACGTTTCGGGCTGTGTCGTTCCCGGCTTTCCCGTGACCATGGACGAGACCCCGTGGTCGTCGAGCGCCGCCGCAGACATGTTCAACAACGGCCAGGTCGAGGTGTTCGCGGGCACCGGGTTCAACTTCGGACCGCCCAGCGGTCAATACGTGATTGGCATGCTGGAGAACGGGTGGCGGTTCGGAACCTGGCCGGCGCCGACCGGCGGTCAGAACATCGCCTCACCTGCCATCGGCGACCTCCTGGGCAACGGCGGCCGCGAGGTGGTCGAGAGCAGCGGCGACGGGCTCATCCACGCTTGGGATGGCGGCGGGACCACGCTTCCCGGCTGGCCGGTGAACCCGAACGCGGGCAGCCTCGAGTCCAATCCCACGATCGGGCCGATCAACGGCACGCAGAACGGGGTCTGGGTGGCGACGGTCCCGGGCCTGAGGGCATACAACTCCGCCGGCCAGCTCGTGTATCAGGCCGGTCTCGACTGGGGCGGCTTCGCCGCGCCGGCGATCGCCGACCTCGGGAACGGGCACCTGAGCGTCGTCACCGTCGATCAGAACAACCAGGCGAACAACGCGTGGACGATCCGCGCCTTCGCGATCCCCGGGACGACGAAGATGCTCCCGGGCGGGTGGCCCACCTTCCACGGCACGAGCCAGCTCGGAGGTCAGGGACCGCCGACGGCGACGATGACGTCGCTGGGCGCGCTGCAGCAGACGACCACGACGTTCCCCGTGAGCTGGACCCTCGACGCCACCAGCCGCGCGGCGAACAACTTCGTCGTGTGGGTGAAGGATTCGAGCGCCGGCCGCTGGACGCGGTACGGGTCAACGTCCGCGACGAGCATCAGCTTCTCGGGGTTGCCGGGGCACACCTACACCTTCACCGTGCAGGCGTGCAACGGCGCCGGCTGCTCCGACGCCGGCTATTCGACCAACACGTCGTCAACGACGATCTCGCTGCTGGCGCTGTGGTCCACGCCGTTCAAGGGAATGTACGCCGTCGACGGGCAGGGCAACCTCATGCCGGGGTCGTCGGCGCCCGTGTTCAACAACAGCACCTGGCCGCACTGGAACATCGTCCACGGCGTTGCGGTGGCGCCCGGCGGCGCCGGCGGCTACACGCTTGACGGGTACGGCGGCGTGCACCCGTTCGGCAACGCACCCAGTGTCAACGAGAGCGCGTACTGGCCGGGCTGGGACATCGCGCGCGCAATCGTGCTCCGGGCCGACGGCCAGAGCGGGTACGTGCTCGACGGCTGGGGCGGTGCGCATCCCTTCGGGGTGACCGGCGACATGCCACCGAACGTGACCATGACCGGGTACTGGCCGTACTTCGACATCGCGCGTGACATCCAGCTGCGCGCCGACGGGCAGAGCGGCTACATCCTCGACGGCTGGGGCGGTGTGCACGCCTTCGGCGTGACCGGCGACATCCCGGCGAACCCGCAGATCACGGGCTTCTGGCCGTACTGGGACATCGCGCACCGCTTCGTCCTCGACCCGGCGGGCACCGGCGGCTACGTCCTCGACGGGTACGGCGGCATGCATCCCTTCGGCACGACGGGGAACGTGCTGCCCTCCATCACGCAGCAGAGCGGGTACTGGCCCGGCTGGGACATCGCCCACGGCGTCACCTTCCTGCCCGGCTCGAGCACGCAGGGGTACGAGGTCGACGCGTGGGGTGGATACCATCCGTTCGGCGGGGCGCCGAATGTGTCGACGCCGAACTACTCACCGGGCGACAACGTCCTCGACGGCAGCTCAGCCTGATCCTCGCACGTCAGACCTCGTCTGTTTGTGACGAAATAGGCTGATACGTCGCCGTTGCAGCAGGCGGCCCTCTCCGTTGGGTACGCTTTGCGTCCGAGAGGTTGGTGGTGATGTCCGCAGCGCGAGTCCGGCGACCCTTGTCAGTGCAGCGTTGCGGCGTCGGTCGGCGGCGGCGATCTACCAGTCCTGCTCACGTTTTGCCATATCCCCTGCTCACGTCCGTCTTGGTGCCGCCGCGATGCTTGTCCTCACGCTGATCACCAGAGCACCCCGCCTCCGCGTCACGTCCGTGGTACGCACGCGCCGCCATCGCGAGGCCTCGGTGCCGAGAGTCACACGCGGTGCGAACCGGTACGGCGCGGCGCACGCGCGCAGGGTGAAGAAGCTCGCGCTGGGCGCCACGGCCCTGCTGGCCGTGGCACTGATGGCGATCCTGTTCGGCCGCGCGCCGGCGGTCGCCGCGCCCGGCACCCTGAACGCGAGCTGGACACGCACGCTCGGCACGGGCGCGGGCTCGTCAGGCCCGTCGGGATGGTCGATGGAGCCCTGGGCGGGCGCCACCGTGGGCGATCTGTTCGGTGACGGAAGGAAGGAGGTGGTGATCGGCAACCTGGACGGCGGCGTCTGGGTCCTCGACGCCGCCACCGGCGACGTGCTGCCCGGCTGGCCGCAGCACACGGGCGGCGCCATCCACAGCAACCCGACGATCGCCGACCTGAACAACGACGGCCACGAGGAGGTGATCGCCACCTCCGAGGGAGGGTGGGTCTTCGTCTGGAACGCGGACGGGTCGCTCTACCCCGGCTGGCCGCAGCGCCCGGTCCCCCCGGGTCCCGCCGTCACGCCCGGCTTCTCCGGTGGCGTCGCCGTCGGCGACCTGTACGGCAACGGCGAGAAGGACCTCGTCGTCGCCTCGTGGGACCAGTACCTGTGGGCGTTCGGCCGCTTCGGCAACGTGCTGCCCGGCTTCCCGATCCACGTGTGGGACACGGCGGGCGACACACCGACTCTCGTCGACCTCGAGCATCGAGGGCAGCTGGACATCGTCGTCGGCTTCGACTCGACGGGGCCGCCGTTCGACCCGTATCCGCAGGGCGGCAACATGTGGGCGTTCCGTCCCACCGGATGCGCGGCCGACCAGTACGCGGATCAGTCCGGCTGTGTCATCCCGGGCTTTCCGGTCTGGATGGACGAGACGCCGTGGTCGTCGAGCGCCGCCGGCGACCTGTTCAACAACGGCCAGAACGAGATCATCTCCGGCACAGGCTTCAACTTCGGCCCACCGAGTGGCGAGTACGTCATGGGTCTCCTGGAGAACGGCTGGCGGTATGGCGGCTGGCCGGCGCACACCAAGGGCCAGACCATGGCCTCACCGGCGATCGGTGACCTGCTCGGCAACGGCGGGCGCGAGGTGGTCGACACCGACAGCTACGGGAACATCTCCGTCTGGGACGCCAACGGCAACCTGCTGCCCGGATGGCCGGTGAACCCCGGAGCGGGCCAGCTGCACTCCAACCCGACGATCGGCCCCATCAACGGCACGCAGAACGGCATCTGGTTGATGACCGTCCCCGGCCTCGACGCGTACGACTCGGCCGGGCACCTCGTGTATCGCGTGCGCAACCTCGATTGGGGCGGCTTCGCCGCGCCGGCGATCGCCGACATCGGCAACGGGCAGGAGAGCGTCATCACACTCGACCAGACCAACGCCGGCAGCAACTTCTGGACCGTCCGTGCCTTCCCGATCCCCGGGACGGACAGGATGCTGCCCGGCTCGTGGCCGACGTTCCACGGCAACGCCCAGCTGAGCGGGCAGATGGCACCCACGGCGACGATCAGCTCGCTGCCGTCGGCGGAGGGCCAGACGAGCTTCCCCGTGTCGTGGAGCCTCGATCCCGGCAGCCCGCCGGCGACGAGCTACGCCCTCTGGGTGAACGACCTCGCCGCGGGTCGCTGGACGCGGTACGGCTCGACCACCGCGACGAGCATGACGTTCTCGGGATCACCCGGCCACACGTACAACTTCACCGTCGTCGCGTCCAGCGCCTGGGGGAGTCAGGACGCGGGCTACTCGACCAATGTCGCGACGACCGAGGTCTGGGACCAGTCCGGCTGGACCACCCCGTTCAAGGACATGTACGCCGTCGACGGCGCGGGCCACCTGTTCCCGGGTTCGTCGGCTCCCGTG
>JAFALX010000305.1 GCA_019234035.1 Candidatus Dormiibacterota bacterium
GTGCGTTGCTCGTCGACGACATCTACTGCACAGGATCGAGTCCGGCGACCTCCGACGCATACGCATCTGGATGGCTCTCGCGCTCTACGTGCACGAGCTGACGGCTCAGCCGAGCAGCGTGTCCCAGAGGTAGCGATCGCGCCGCGGCACGTTCTGGTCGACCATGATGTGCTTGACCTCGGTGTACTCGCGCAGGCCGTAGATGCCGTGCTCGCGGCCGACTCCGCTCTGCCGGTAGCCGCCCAGCGGCGCCGCAGGGTTGAGCAGATGCCAGTCGTTGATCCACACCGTGCCGCAGCGCATCTGCTTGGCTATCTCGATGGCGCCGCGCGTGTCGCGTGACCACACACCGCCGGCGAGCCCGTAGATCGACCGGTTCGCCCGCTGGATCACCTCGTTGATGTCGCTCCAGCGCTGCACCGCGAGCACCGGGCCGAAGATCTCCTCGGTCGCCGCGGTGGAGTCCGACGGCACGTCGGTCAGCACCGTCGGCTCGATGAAGAAGCCACGGTCGCCAACAGAGGCCGGGCGGCCGCCGCCACACGCGAGCGTTGCGCCGTCGGCCACGCCCTGCCTGATCCGTGCCAGCACGGAGTCGTACTGCTGCCGGTTGATCACCGGTCCGACCTGTGTGTCGAAATCGGTGGCGTCGCCGACGCGCAGCGCCCGTGCGGAATCGACGAGCCGCGAGATGAACTGGTCGTAGATGTCGTCGTGCACGTACACGCGAGTGCCCGCCTCGCACGCCTCACCCTGCTGCATGAACACGCCGAACAGCGTGCCGTCGATCGCGATGTCGAGATCCGCGTCGGGGCACACGATGCTCGCCGACTTGCCGCCGAGCTCGAGCACGACGTGCTTGATGGTCGCAGCCGCCTCGCGCATCACGTTGCGCCCGGATGCCGTCGAGCCCGTGAAGGCGACCTTGTCGACCTCGGGGTTCTCGACCAGCTCGGCGCCGGGGTCGATCGTCGGCCCGGTGACCACGTTGATCACGCCCTTGGGGATGAGTCCGGTCTCGTCGATGGCGCGCGCCACCTCGAGCGCCGTGAGCGGTGTCTGCGCCGCGGGCTTGAGGATGACGGAGTTCCCCATCGCGATTGCGGGCGCGATCTTCCACATGGTGAAGAGCAGCGGGAAGTTCCACGGCACGATGCCGGCGCACACGCCGACCGGCTCGCGCTGCACGAAGTTCCACGAGACGTAGGGCTGATCGATCCAGGGCAGCGGCTCGTACCAGGGGATGCTCAGCGCCTGCTCCGCCATGCTGCGGAACCACTCGATCGCGAAGGGCACGTCGATGACCGACGCCTTGCGGATCGGCGAGCCGTTGTTCTGCGACTCGAGGAACCCCCAGCCGCCGGACACCTCCTCGAGGTGCTTCACCACCTCGAACATGATCTGGCTTCGCTGCAGCTGGGTCTTGTGGCTCCAGTCGCCCGCCTCGAATGAGCGCCGCGCCGCGGCGATGGCCCGCTGCGCGTCCTCGCGGGTGCTCGCCGGGGCGATGGCGATCACCTCTTCCGTCGAGGGGTTGATCACCTCGTAGGTCGCTCCGCCGGCCGCGCCCACCCACTCGCCGTCGATGTACTGCTGATAGGTCGCCACCTTGGGCTCGGCGATCGTCGCCACCGCTGTCCTCCATTCCACGCATCCACGCACCTGGCGCCACGAAGTTGACGCCGCTGTCAATGTACGCCTTCGCTCTGGCGGCAGCGCAGTCGGGCTGCGGGGCTTTGTCCGCGCCCCGGCGCCGCCACTCGATGATACTCGGCTGTGATTCTGCATTGACAAAACATCAGCCGCAGTCCGGAGGGCGTTTGCATGGACGGAATCCACTTCGCCGATGGGTTCGACACCGCGGAGCGCCTGGCGTTCGGGCTCGGCGCGCCCCAGCTGGTCACGGTGGTCGCGGGCTGCCTGCTCGCCTTTGCGCTGCTGCACGCTCCGCTCCCCGCGGCGGTGGCGGTTCCGTTCGCGGTTGTGCTCGTGGTGGTTGCCGCGGCGCTCGGCTGGCTGCGGGTCGCAGGGCGCCCCGCGCTCGACTGGACGATCTTCGCGCTGCGTCACCTGATTGGCCCGCGGCGCGGAGTGCTCGTGGTCACGCGCGAGCCACACCGGCAACCCGCCCCAGCCGAAGCCGGTGCGCGGGTTCATACCGAGGGTGCCCGAGCTCCGCTGCGCGACACGTCGTGTGCAGCGGCGGCGGCGCCGCCGAGGCACGCGGCCGCATCGAACATCATCCGCCTGCCGGGCGCGTCGTCTCGCGACGCGACGAACCCCTCGACCGTGCGGCGGGGCGCCCGGCGCGTCGTCTTCTTCTCATTGAAAGGTGGCACGGGACGCACAACGCTGTCGACCGAGATCGCGGCGTGGGCGGCCACGTGCGACGTCGCGAAGCAAACCGTCATCGTCGACTGCGACCTGCGCAGCGCGTGCGTCGGCACGCGGCTCGGCCTCGCACACGCGGGCATCGCCGACTTCGCGATCGCATCCCCTGACGAACGGCGGCTCGACGCGTTCCTGACCACGCACCGATCCGGCCTGCGGGCGTTGCTGGGGCCGTCGCGGTCGACGAACCCGGACTGGCCGGTCACTCCACCGGTGCTGCGCGAGGTGCTGCGCGAGCTCGATCTGTCGGGGGCATCCGTCGTGATCGTCGATGTCGCTCCGGAGATGAACGCCCTCACGGTCGCGGCGCTCCGTGCCGCGGATGACATCTACGTCGTCGTGGTGCCGTCGGCGACCGGGATCCACGATGCGTATCGCACGACCGAGCAGCTGCGCCGGCTCGGCTTGCGCGACCGCCTGGGGTACGTCGTCAACCGCGCCGACGGCCGCGTGGACGTGAGCGTGGCGATGAACGATCTCGGCGGCCAGGTCGTCGCCGAGGTACCCGAGGACGTGGCGCTGGTCGATGCCGAGAACAGCCACTGTCCGGCGGTGCTGAGCGGCCGCAGCGCCGCGGCGTTCGAGCTGCGCCGCTTTGCCGGCGTCTGCGCACCGGCCACGGCCGCGGCGGCGCGGTGACTCCCTCGGCGACACGCCGGCTGTCCGGCGCCGGTGCATACGTCGTCGACGGTCAGTCCATCCGCCACCCGGACGGAACGGTGTCAGGCGTCGTCCGCACGGGCGAGCTCGACATCGAGGCCCTGGATTCGTCGCGGCGAGCTCACGTCCTGTCCGTGTTCACACGCCTGTGCAACACGATGGACACACCGCTGCAGATCGTGGTGCGCACGCGCGCGCTGCGTCCGGACGACGTCCGGCAGCGCCAGCAGTCCGCGCCAGCCGCCGGTGCCGCACGGGCGCGCACCGGTGCACACGAGCTCGACGACGCGATGAATGCGTTCTGGGCTCGCCGCCTGGAATCGACACCGGCGTACCGGCGCGAGGTGTTCGTCGCGACCCGTGCGCCGACGATGAGCCGCCTCACCCCGTGCATCGCGCGCATCTGCGAGAGCGTGCGCGCGATGGGCATACCCGCTGAACCGCTGCACGACGATGCGCTCGCCAGCGTCGCGACCGCGGGCGTCGAGCGGCGGGTGGGAGTGGAGTGGACCGCGCACCCGCACTTCGTTCGCGTGGGTGGGACGTACCTGCGCGGCTTCAGCCTGCGCCGCCTGCCCGGCCACGCCGTCACCGCCGGGTGGCTCACGCCGCTGCTTCGCGTCGCCGTCGAGTGTGACGTGGCAATCCACCTCGCGCCGGCGTCGCTCAGCGAGGCGCTCACCACCCTCGGCCGCCGGTTGCGTGACCTTTCGGCGCACCGCCTGCTCGAAGGCGAGCGCGGTGTCGTCGCCGACGTGCACGTCGACATCGGCCTCGACTCCGCCTTCGAGCTGCGCACGCGGCTGGCACGCAATCTCGGTCGCCCGCTGCATCTCTCCATCACGGCGATGGTGCGCGCGGCGACCATCGACCAGCTGCGCCAGGCCAGCGAGACGATGCGCGTTGCCTTCCAGAGCGCGCTGGCGTCGAGCGAACCTGCGCACTTCCGCCACCCTGCCGCGTTCATGAGCACGATGCCACTCGGGGTCGATCGACTCCACGCCAACAAGCTCGTCGAATCGAGTGCCGCCGCCGTGTGCTTTCCCTGGGTCGATGCCGGATGCGCCGACCCCGGCGGGTATCGTCTCGGGGCGAGCCTCCGCGGTCGCCTGTGAGGGTGGCGCCG
>JAFALX010000105.1 GCA_019234035.1 Candidatus Dormiibacterota bacterium
GATCGTGCGAAATCGTGAGGAACATCCCCATCGGGCTATTCCCGCTCGCCAAACCGGAGAACAGGTAGTAGAGGGTTCCATCGCTACCGAAGTCAACCTCCGGCGCGTAACACGTAGCGGCTCCCGCAGGCAGGTTCGGTACGGGCGTTACCGTCAACCAGCCACGGCCTCCGTCCCCCGACACTTGCAGGCTGCAATTGAACGCGGCGTCGAGACGGTTGGCGATGGCAACGAAGCGAGGATTAGTGGGGTCGACCACCAGCTGAGGCGAGTTGTTGCTCAGACGGTCGACGAGATCGGTTGCCGTCACTGGAACCTGCGTTGCGACATGGGGTGAGCCCATAACCGCCGTAGTGCGAGACGCGAACCCAAAGCCAGCGAGTGCGAATCCGCCAAGCACCGCCGCGGCGGCGCCGACCGTCAACCCAATTGCACGTCGTCGTGACAAAGTGAGACCAGGGTGGCCCCGCGGGGTCACCCTGGTAACCAAGGACAACATTTCAGCGCTGCCGGTTTCGTGGTCCGCTCAGACGATCGTCAAAGGCGCCTGATTCCCATTGGTGGACGTGCTGTCAGACAGACAGACACCCGCCTCCTGCGGAGATGTGTTCGCGGTGAGGTTCGATTGGAGACTGTACGGTCCCGCAATGCCAGCCGTCGAGTTGTAGAGAGTCACGCTTGAGCCGCCGCCCAACGAGCCGCTGGCGGCAGCGACGATCTTCCCGGACGTGTTGATTTGGACAGAGCCGTTGTTCTTCACTCCGTAGTTGTTCATGTTCCAGGTCATGCAGTCGTACGAAGGGTCCCCTCCCCACGTCGTGTGACTCGTGTATCCGATCGGGATGGTATTGACGTCGTACCAGATGCTCCCCGTGCCGCTCTGGTTGAGGCTGTTGCTGCCAGAGACTTCAGCCTCGATATAGAACGATCCGGTGCTGTGTGTTGCTTTGGAGACCGTGGAATTGACCGTCTGCGTCATCGCTTGGCTCCCGTTCCACGTGTCGTTTCCGGTCACCTTGACGCCGCTGGTGCTGGTGCACGATCCCGCCGAGCAGCCGCCGGAGCTGTCGCCCCAGACCTGCAAGACCCCGACGTAGTTCGTGCACGCGTATACAAGAGTCGCCGCCAAGGTGAGCGGGACCATAGCAATAACCGCAGCAACGCCGAGCTTCTTGTGTGTCCGAGTCATCCACGTACCTCGCTAGGCCCGCCACCGAGCCGTCGCGGCGGATGGTAGCGTGGTGTTGTCGAGATAACAACATGTGCAGTGCGCATCTAACTCGACGGCTAAGGGCGCGCTGCATCCAGTGCGCCTTGTCTTCTTTGGCGCCCAATCGCGGCAAAGCACTCGAGCGTGAGCTGCTTACCCGACTCTTAAGCCCGGACTCTCGCTCTTACTCAGAGGAGTAGCGCTGCTGCTAGCGCGGTTGACGACGGCGGTTTGAGCGCGCGCTGGTCCCGCTTGACGCATTCGGACGCTGCCTGCCGACACCGACAAGGACCGGCGCCGAGCGCGTGGGCGGCCGATACCGGCGCGCACTCGACCACAACTGCTCAAACGACAGCGCAACCGACTCCGCGAAGTCCGGATGATCAACGAACAGGTTCGTGGGAAAACGATCCGGCAGTCCAGGCTCGTTCATAGCGAGCAACGCGCGACGCCGGTCAAACACAGCCAAACGGATAGGAAGACGATCAACGACGCGTCCCTCGACGCCGACCTCGTGGTACACGAGCCGGGTTTGCCGCAATGCCTCAGCCTCAGCCGCGTCCAGTTCGTACGACTCATAGAGAGCGCGTGCCGCGACACCGCGCATCAGCGCGCTCATGACCGCCGGCCGGATCTTCATCGGGCCGCCGCCATAGGGCGCCTTGTTGCAAACGAGAATCTCGGCCTCCGCCTCGTCGAGCAGCCGGTCGTACAGGCGCCCGACTTCACTTGCTCGCGACAACAACTGCACGTACGGCAGCGCCGCCTGTGGCGCCTCCGGGGCAAGTGTCGCGAGGATCTGGCGGGCGTACTCAGCCTCGGTGCGCATGGCGCGGTGGCGTGCGTCCTCCTCGGCCATGAGGATCTCCACGATCTCGTCGCGCCCTGGCGAGTTCCAGGTTCGGTCAGGACCCGTCGCTTGGATCGCGAGGCCCCGGATACCCAGCGCCTCGAGCACGCGATAGATGTTGGCCCGCTCGATGCCGACAAACCGTGAGAGCTGGCTTACGGTCGCGCTACCGAGTTGGACCAGCGCGATGAGGACTTTGGCTTCGCGCGCCGTCAGCCGAAAGTCTCCGAGGAATCGGGCGAGTTCGTCGGTGTTGTTAGTGGCAGCCGACACATTGCAAGTATGTCGGATAGTGCATGCCCCTGAGTGGAGGAGTGCTGCTGGCACCCGCGCCGCCGGTCACGGCGCATCGGCGTGGAGGCACTAAGCCGCTGGAGCGAGTCCGCTCGGACGGACGTATCCTCCAGCAGCCGCCTAAGTAGCGCGCCCGGCTCCTCAGCCACTCCCACCTCTCGATGCGAGAGGGTCATCGAGATCGCTCGTGTCGAAGCTGAAAAGTCGAATGGAGCGCTAGTGGGCGCTGACCACCTCATGCGCGAGTGGGCCGGTGCGGATGACGAGGGCCGTATTTCAGACGCTGATCGGCGGGGGCGCCTCGCGCCCGGGGACCGGCAGCACGAAGCCGGCTCCACGCCGCGGCCGCTGCGCGGCCTGCTCAGCCGGCATCAGCGCGCGATCGAGCACCTGATCCAACGTCTCGACCGGCACGACCTCGATGGCATCGAGAATCTCGCTGTCGACCTCGTGGAGGTCACGCATGTTCTTCGCCGGCAGGATGAACGTCTTCAGGCCGGAGCGATGCGCCGCGAGCAGCTTGTCCTTCACGCCGCCGATGGGCAGCACGCGGCCGCGGAGCGTCACCTCGCCCGTCATCGCCAGGTCGCGCCGCACCGCGCGTCCGGCGGCCGCCGACACCATCGCGGTCGTCATCGTGACGCCGGCGGACGGCCCGTCCTTCGGTACGGCACCCGCGGGCACGTGGACGTGAATCGAGTGCGTGTCGAAGAAGTCGGCAGGCGCGCCGTATTCCTTCGCGTGCACGCGCGCCCATGACAGCGCGGCGCGTGCGGACTCCTCCATCACGTTGCCCAGCTGTCCCGTGAGCACGAGCTCCGGCTTGCCCTCGATGGGCAGCGCCTCGACGGTCGCGATGTCGCCGCCGACCTCGCTGACCACGACGCCGGTCACCGCCCCGATCTCGTCGCGCTCCTGTGTCTCGCCGTAGTCGAAGCGCTGCGGCCCGAGGTACTCGGTGAGCTCATCGGGCTGGACAACCACGGGGGCCTCCGCGCCGGCCGCGAGCTTGCGCGGAATCTTGCGCGCCACCTCGGCGATGGTGCGGTCGAGCTGGCGCACACCCGCTTCGCGCGTGTAGCCGTGCAGGATCGCGACGAGCGTCTCACGAGGCAGGCGCAGCTCCGACTCGTCGAGACCGTGCTGCTCCATCTGCTTCGGGATGAGGTGCCGCTCGGCGATGCCGACCTTCTCCTGCTCCGTGTAGCCCGTGATACGAATGATCTCCATGCGATCACGCAGCGGCGGGCTGATCGTCTCGGCGATGTTGGCCGTGGTGATGAACAGCACGTGTGAGAGGTCGTATGGAACCTCGAGGTAGTGATCGCTGAACTCGCGATTCTGTTCGGGGTCGAGCACCTCGAGCAGCGCGGCGGACGGATCGCCGCGGAAGTCGGCGCCGACCTTGTCGATCTCGTCGAGCATGATCACGGGATTGCGCGTCCCCGCATTGCGCATCGACTGGATGATCCGTCCCGGCAACGCACCGATGTACGTGCGCCGGTGCCCGCGAATCTCCGCTTCGTCGCGAATGCCGCCCAGCGACATGCGCACGAACTTGCGGTCGAGCGCGCGCGCGATGCTGCGGCCGAGCGAGGTCTTCCCCACACCGGGCGGACCGACGAAACAGAGAATCGGCGTCTGCAGTGTGCGACGTGGCTTGTCCGCGATGGGAACTGGAGTCCGAGCCGGAATTTCGGCTGAATCGTCAGTGGGTGACGTCAGCGGGGGGTCGCCGACTGAGCCCAGCGAGCTGGTCGCCTCCTTCTTCGCGAGCTTCGCCAGCGTCCGCTCGCGAACCGCGAGCCACTCGAGCAAACGATCCTTCACTTTCGTCAGCCCGTAGTGGTCCTCGTCGAGGATCGCGGCGGCGCGTTCGATGTCGACGTGCTCCGGCGGCGGGTCACCCCACGAGAGATCGAGCAGCCAGTCGATCCACGTGCGCACCATCCCCATCTCCGGTGACGCGCTCGGGATCTGCTCCAGCCGGTGCACCTCCTTGAGCACGCGCTGCCGCACGGCATCGGGCATGCCCGCACCTTCGACGCGCGCGGAGAGATCCTCCTCGTCCTCGTCACCACCCTCCAGCTCCGACAGCTCCTTGCGGATCGCGCGCAGTTGCTCGCGCAGGATGTGCTCCCGCTGCGACTTGTTGATCGTCTTCTGTACGTCCTCGTGGATCTTGCTGCGCAGCTGCGCAACCTCGAGCTGACGCGCGAGCATGGGCACGAGGTCGCGCAGCCGCTGCACGACGCTGATCTCCTGGAGCAGACCCACTCGCTCCTCGAACGACAGATCCGGCGCGGCGCTCGCGATGTCCGCGATGAGCTCGGGCTGATTCGCGCGCGACATCGCCATCGCCATGTCGGCGCCGACTGCGGCACCCGCGCCGACGTACTCCGCGAAGATGTTCTTCACGGAACCGGACAGCGCCGACACCTCGGCGTTGTCCAGCGCCAGCAGGTTCACCGGCTGCACCAGCGCGCGCCACGCATCGCCGCTCGAGTCGAAGCGCTCGAGCCGCACACGCTCGCGTCCTTCGACCAGGGCGTGGGCGCCGCCGGTCGGCAGCCTGCGGAAGGCGCCGACGTGCGCGATCACCGCGACCGGGTGCACCTCCTCGAGCGACACCTCGTCGCGGTCTGCGTCGAGCTGAATGGCGAGCACGACGCGGCCGTCGCCGTTGACCGCGGCCTCCAGGGCCGCGACGCTGCGCGGACGACCGGCGGCGAGCGGAGCCAGCTGCGACGGGAACACCACGTTGTCGCGCAGCGGGACGACCGGGAGCCACTCGGGCTCGGCCGGCTCGGATGCCGCCGGCTGCTCGGACTCGTCGCTCATTGGCGCGAGGATAACCACGCGGCGAAGCAGTTCAAACCGCGCTGCTCAAGGGTTGTGCGGCCGCCCAGTCGCGCTCCCACGCCGCTGCCAGGTACGCGGCGGCGGGCGCGCTGTCCATCAGCAGCGCCGCCTCCCAGCTGGCGCCAAAGCCGGTCCTGCTCCAGTTGGCCGAGGTCACGACCGCGGTGGTGTCGGCGATCAGCCCCTTCGCATGTCCGCGGGTCGACGTCGACGGGTCCATCCATCGCGCCGCCACGCCCGAGCGAGCCATGAACACGGCCTCGCCCGGACGCGGGCGTGTGCCGAGGAGAAACCGGACATCGGCCCCGCGGACCTGCGCGTCGCGAGCGGCCGCGATCAGCTCCCGCACGGCCGCCGCTCGGCCGGCGACGTAGGGCGCCGTGACCAGGACGCGACCGCGCGCTGCGTCGATCACCGTGCGCAGGGCGATGGCGATCGCGAGGCCGCCCACAACCAGCCGCACCCGGCCCGCGTCCGCCGCCAGCTGCATGGGCTCCACCTGCGGCGCCGGGGCCCCGACCGCTCCCGGGTCCTGGCGAACGGATGCGCCGGGCCGCCACACCCGCGGGGGTGGACCGGCCGCCGCCCAGGCGGCTTCGAAGGCGGCGCCGGCGACGCCGGCAATCTCGGCGGCGTCGGTCACCGACCACCATTCACGCGTGCCCCGCAGCAGCGGCGCCACGGGCGCCACCCCGCGGCGCGAGTGCCTCGGTGCGTCCCGCCAGATGAGATTGCCGCTCCCCACTGCGACCTCGCGTCCATCGACCACGAGCAGCTTCCAATGGCCCGCGGCGACGGCGCGGTCGAGCACGCGCACCCGGCCCCCTGCGAGTGCGACGGCCGACGCGGTGCCGGCGTTGCCGTCAGCGCGGTGGCCGTCGAGGATCAGGCGCACGCGCGCGCCGCGCCGCGCCGCGGACGCCAGCGCCCATGCGTAGGACGGGCCCACCTCGTACACGGCGACGTCGAGCGTCGACCGGGCGCGCCCGATGAGCCCGGTGAGGACCGAGCCCGCGTTGTCCGGTCCCAGGGCACAGATCAGTTCCGGCACGCCGTGCACCGCGGGGTCCCGTATAAGGTGACCACTCGAATGCACCGTATCGCTGCTGCGCCGACGCCAGACGCTCAATGAGCGACGAGACGCCGGGGTTCCTAAGGCCGGAGGGCCAGGATCCCCCGACACCGTCGTGGATGCAGCCGGTGCCGGCGCCGCCGAGCTGGGCTCCCGGAGCGTCGGCGCCCCCGAGCTTCCCCGCGCAGACGCCGGAGTCGCCGCCGGCGCCGAGACGGCCCTCGCTCACCCGCAGAGCGGGCGCGATCCTGCTCGTCGTCGGGCTCATCGTCGGCGGCGCCATCGCCTTCGGGGTCACCAAGGCGACGTCGTCGGCTCCCGGTGGGTCGGTGACCATCAACATCGACAACACGCCGGTCCACGTGAGCACCTCCAACGCGTCCGGGGTCGCGCAGGCGCTCGTGCCGGCCGTTCCCACGGTCATCGCGCGCACGGGCGGCACCGGCGCCAGCCTGGGCAGCGGGTTCGTCATCGGTCACAACGGCAACCTCAGCTACGTGGTGACCAACAACCACGTGATCAGCAGCAGCAAGGACCTGCACGTCGCCATGCCCAACGGCGACAACTGGCCGGCGACGCTCGTCGGCAGCGACTCGCTGGACGACCTGGCGGTGCTGAGCGTGCCGGACGGGTCACTCCCGACCGTGTCGTTCGGTGACTCGTCGCAGCTGCAGGTCGGCCAGCCGGTGGTGGCCATCGGCAGCCCGCTGGGCAACCAGAGCTCGGTCACCGCAGGCGTGCTCAGCGCGCTGCATCGCACCATCACCGCCGGCGGCGAGACGGGGACGTCGAGCGAACTGCTGCAGGACGTGCTGCAGACCGACGCGTCGATCAACCCGGGCAACAGCGGCGGCCCGCTCGCCGACGTGCAGGGCCGCGTCATCGGCGTGAACGTCGCGGTGGCCGGCAGCTCGAGCAACATCGGCTACAGCATCCCTGCCAACCTGGCCAAGCGCGTGGTCCAGTGGATCATCTCCGGGCAGAAGGTGCAGCACCCGTTCCTCGGCATCGCGTACCTCGACTCGATCGATGCCATTCAGTCGGGCAAGGCCTTCTCCGGCGCCGGCGTGCTGGTGACGCAGGTGACCGCCGGCACCCCCGCGGCGACGGCGGGCTTCAAGGTCAACGACATCCTTGTCGCGATCAATGGCGTCAAGATCAGCAACGGCCAGACGCTCGGCGGGCTCATCCAGGACAAGAGCGTCGGTGAGCAGATCTCCTGCACGGTGACGCGCGGCGGTCAGACGCTGACGCTGACGCCGACGCTCGTCGAGCGCCCCGCCGGCACGTAGCGCACCCGCCTCGCGGCTATGCCGGCTGCGCGCCGGTCATCCCGTGCAGGTGCTTGATGATGTCGTCGAGGACGGTGTCCTGCGCCTGCAGGTGCTCCTGCAGCTGCTGGCATTCGTGGAGGATCACCTCCGCATCCTTGTACGTCTGCTCCGAGCGATGGTCGGCCGCCTCGGCCTGCAGGTTCTGCCCGACGATGATGATCGGCAGCAGCACGAGCTGCAGGAAGTACCCGGACACGGCGGCAACGATCAGGACGAGCGTCGTGTTGTTCGTCAGTGACGCGACGATGCCGGTGATGCCGATGACGGCGAAGATGTAGGCGCACCACATCGTGCCGACGTTGTTGGTGATCCAGAGCGCGAGACGGCCGTTGAAGCTCTGCTTGAGCGGATCCTTGACATGCCGCGGCCTGGTCCGCTGCACCGCCTCCGGATGCGGGGTGCGCGTGAAGAACTGCTCGACGCGCATCCGCGCGGGGTGCGCCGGTTGATCAGACATCCGTGCCTCCGTGAACCCGCGGACCACCGTGGTCCGCTCGCGCCATCCTCGCCCAGAACCGGCGCCAGTGCACGGAATACGCGGCTACTCGGTCGTTCGCCGCCGCTTCAGAAACGGCCCGCGGTCCTCGACGCCTTGGTCGGCGCGACGGGTACAAAAGAACCGTGCCACCGCGAAGCGAGCGCAGTGGCACGGCTGGGGAGAGAGAGCGAGTGGTGGTTACACCTTGCGGCGCCGGCGCTGCGCGATTTTCGTGCCGGCGGCGGCCAGGCCGGAGCCCGCGACGACCAGTCCGATTCCGATACCGAACGCGACATCGGTTCCAGCGCCCGGCGTTCCGGTGTTCGTCGCCTGCACGCCGGCGGTCGCAGTCGACGACTTCGACGACGAGGTCGTCACGGCGGGAGTCGATGATGTCGCGCTCGCGCTGCTCGTCGACGAGCCCGCCGTCTCGCTCGACGTGCTGGTCGAGGACGAGCTCGTGGAACTCGTCGGCGGCACCACCACCGGCGTCGAGGAGCTGGTCGTGCATGTGGAGTCCCCGCTCGAGTTCCCGAAGAGGCCGCCGACGCCCGGGAGAGTGCCCAGCACCGAGCCGATCCCGAGCGCACCGACGCCGCTGTTGTCGCAGCCGTCGCCGGAACCTGGAACCGGGAGCCCACCGGTCGGCAGCGAGCTCGCCTGCGAGGCCGTGAGCGTGAGGTCACCACCGACTGTGGTCGAGCTGCCGAGGGTGGCAAGGCCCATCACCGCGCAGCCGCTGCCGATGAGCGCCGCCGCGACGAGGCGAGAGCCGAGTGTGCGCGAGATTGCCTTGTCTTGCTTGCCAGGCCGTAACGCGCGTTTGAGCGCGCGCATAGATGCCCTCATACACTCCGCTCCCTACTAAGCGTTGCTGCGCGGGCCGAGGCGTCGCACCTCAGAACACGGTCAGCACCCTACCGCAGGCGTACCGCGAGCTGCGCTCAGGGCGCGGGCGTCGTGCTCTCGAATCCCTCCACGCAGTCGACGCCGTCGTCGCCGACAAGCGCGTTGTGTTCGAATCCCGCCGGAATGCGAATCCCCGCCGGCGCGTGCAGCCACTCGTCGTCGTTGAATCGGATGCTGCCGCGACGTACGACGAGGCGCTTCGGTTGCGCGTGACTGTGCACCGCGAACTGCGTCCCCGGGCCCGCGGACCAGGTCTGCGGGTCGATTCCCAGATCCTGCAGCCACCTCTCCGGGTCCTCGGGTGCGCGCAGCCGTTCGATCATGGTGCCAGCGCGTCGATCTTCGCCGCGAGGATGAAGTCGTTGCGCGTCAGTCCTTTCGCGGCATGCGTGGTGAGGTCGATGCCGAGACGGCCCCAGCTGACGAGCAGATCGGGATGGTGCCCCTGCTCCTCCGCGACAACGGCGATGCGGCCGGTGAGTCGCACCGCACTCATGAAATCAGGAAGGCGGATGTCGCGGTGCAGCTTCCTGCCGTCAACCACCGTCCAACCATCGTGCAGCTGCGCCCGCAGCTCGGCGATCTCGTCGGTGGAGAGCGTCGGCGTCCCCGGCGTGCACTCCTCACAGCGCTGCTCTGCCAGTCCCGCCAT
>JAFALX010000344.1 GCA_019234035.1 Candidatus Dormiibacterota bacterium
GGAAGTACGGCGCCGGCGAATCCATGATTACCTCCGTGTGTCCTCGTCACGGCGAGTTGACCAAAGCTCAGCAAGGACGGCCAGGGCCTAAAGTCCTGAGTTCGACTGACTGCACAATCCGAGCGGCGCACCCCCCTCGTTGTGGCCGGCCCTAGGGCCAGTTGCTCTCGGTGCGCTGCGCGCGCCGGCGGGCCATGTACGCCGCCGCCTCGGCGCGCCGCGACAATCCCAGCTTCATGAGGACGTTGGAGACGTAGTTCTTCACCGTCTTCTCGGCGAGGAACACCTTCTCCGCGATCTGGCGGTTGGTGAGCCCCTCCGCGACGAGATTCAGAATCTTGCGCTCCTGCGGCGTGAGGTCTTCGATCGGTTCATTGGTTGCGTCGGCCTCGCCCCGCAGCCGCGCAAGGACGCGGGCGGTCACCTCGGGATCGAGCAGCGAGCGGCCCTCCGCCACCTGGCGGATGGCTCCGGCCAGGTCGCTGCCGCGGATCTGCTTGAGCACGTAGCCGGCGGCGCCGGCCATGATCGAGCTGAAGAGCGCCTCGTCGTCGGCGTACGCGGTGAGGATGATCACGTTGATCTCGGGATGCGCAGAGCGGATGTCGCGACACGCTTCGATGCCTGACCGGCCGGGCAGGCGCACGTCCATGAGGACGACGTCGTGGCGCAGCTCCGACGCGAGCTTCACCGCGCTCTCGGCGTCACCCGCCTCTCCCACCACACGGTACTCGGACGCGGCCTCAAGCAGGCTGCGCAATCCAACCCGCACCAGCTCGTGGTCGTCGCAGATGAAGATACGCAGCGGCGGTTTTGCCATCCCATCTGACGATACCCGCTGACCGGCGTCTTCGGGTTGGTTCGGATCGTCGAAGACGCACACAAAGCGGCGAATGTAGGGATGGCCCTCATCAGGGTGGGCATAGCGACATCTCGCGGCGTCCGGCCCCGAGCCGTGCTCGGAGACTGGGCGGTAACGGGGGCAGCCTCCGGCCGTCTCGCGCGAATAGGGGCACACATGGTGCGCCGACGCATCTGCAACCCCGTTCATGAGCGTGTTCACCGGATCAGCTCGCGGCCCGCCGTGTGCGCTCGCTCGCCTCGATACTTTGTGCCAAATCGCGCAAGAACGCGCGGACGCTCGCCTCGGCGACGCGATGCAACCCGAAGCGGTCGAGGGCCTCGCCGAACGCGCCGAGCGGTGGGTCGTACCGACCCCAGATGCTCAGCTGTGTTTCGGCGCCGCCGATGGCCGCGAGCTCGATATCGCCGCTGAACACCGGGAACAGCGCCGGCGCGCCGGTGGCGTGCCACGTGAGGGGCACCACCACAGCGCCGTCGCGTGGGACCGCCTGGCCGATCTCGACCGCGATGTGCTTGCTCAGCGTGCTGTGCTGTCCATGGGGACCGAGCCGGAGCGACAGCGCATCGCCGGCGGCCGCGGCCTGCGTCGCCAGCGAGTCGAGCCACGCCCGTGGACCTTCGACCAGGTGCGCGCGGACCACTCCTGCGGGGACGTGTATGTAGGTGAAGTCGTGGACCAACACGGCCGGCTGCTCCGCTCCGAGAACGAACGACTGCAGCAGATCTTCGGCGACGCCCCGACTCCGAACCAGGGTCGAAGGTCATCACGGCCGGTGACACGCGGCCCGAGCAATCAGGTCCACCGGCTCTGTCTCGGCGTGCAGTGCCCTGCAACGATCGAGCCCAGCAACACAGTGGCTCAGGCGGCACAACCGCAAGTCATATAGAGGACAGACACCATGACCAAGGGCATTCGCTGGCGGATCTTCGTTCTTCAGATCGGGCTCATCGGGATCCTGGGCTTCGTCTCTGGTTTCGCCTTCTGGGCGAGCAACTTCGCGACGGGTCAGGTGCACGATCAGCTCTCGCAGCAGCAGATCGTGTTCCCGACAACGGACTCGGCCGGGTTCAAGGCGCTTCCCGCAGCCGATCAGACCGCGATGGCGCAGTACGCGGGGCAGACCATGACCACCGGACCCCAGGCCCAGGTGTACGCCAACAACTTCATCGGCGTCCATCTCAAGGAAATCGCCGGTGGCAAGACCTACGCGCAGTTCCCGGCGACCGGGTTGACACCGGCACAGACGGCACAGAAGGCCTCGCTGTTCCAGGGTGAGACGCTGCGCGGGCTCCTGCTCAACGCGTACGGCTGGTCGCAGGTCGGCACCTACGCCTTCTACGCTGCAATCGGGCTCGCGGTGGCCGCGTTCGCGGTGCTGCTCGCCTTCATCTTCGAGGTCGTCGCGTGGCGGGTGCAGGCGACCAAGCGCCAGGTGGTCGCTCCGGTTCCCGCTCGGGCAGCGACCCCGCACACCGCGTAGCCTGCCCCGTTTTCACTGCCAGCGACCCGCCGGCTCAGCCGGCGGGTCGTTGCGTATTCGACAGCTCTTGGTTGCGAAGGTCCCACCCCTTGGGTGCCACTCGGCCCTGGCAACGCCGTCCTGTCGCGACGACGATCAGATCAGACAGAACACCGGCTCCGTGCAAGAGGAACCCCTCCCATGATCAATCGAATCGTCGTCGGATCGGACGGATCCGAGCAGGCCCAGCAGGCGGCGGCGTTCGCGGCCGACCTGGCACGGCAAACCGGCGCCGAGGTGGTGTTGGTGCACGTGGTGGGCCAGTTCCCGCCTGCAATCGCATCAACCGGCGGCTACATGATGTATGTGCCGCAGCAGATCATCGACGAGTCGCGCGACGAGCTCGAGCGGCGCGTGCAGACCGAGTTCTCCGCGCCGCTGGTCCAGGCAGGCGTGCGCTGGCGCGCAGAGATTCGCGACGGCTGGGCACCGCGTGTCATCGCCGAGGTCGCCGGCGAGGTCGACGCGCAGCTCATTGTCGTCGGCACCCGCGGGCTGCACGCACTCGGGGAGATGTTCCTCGGCAGCACCAGCCATGCGTTGACCCACCATGCGAAGGTCCCGCTGATCGTCGTCCCGGCCGTGAATGCCCATAGGGCGCACGGCCACAAGCTCGCGACCGCGGCGGTGTGAGCGATGGTCACCAACACCCCACCGGCTGACCCGACTCCCGTGCGCAGGCTCGCGACCGGCGCCGCGCAGCGCGCCATGGTGATCGCGTCGACGGCGGGACTCGTGGGCGTCGGGCTTGGCATCGGCATCACCGTCGCGGTCAACCGCGGCACATCTTCCCCATCGCCGACGGCGACGGCGCCGGCCGCGACGGCGCCGGCGCAGAACCCGGGTGAGAGCCAGAGCCTGCCCTACAGCTATTACCAGTCGATGATGGGCGGCTACGGGGTCATGATGGGCGGCTCGTACGGCTGGATGATGGGCCAGTCCGGCTACCGGTGGATGGTGGGCGGCGCCCAGGCGCCGGCCTGGATGATGGGCAACGCGCTACCCGGATTCATGATGGGCTCGAGCACCGATCCGGGTGCGGCGATGGGCCAGCTCTGGGCCGGCGCTCCCGGACCGCGCGTCGACGCCGCCACCGCGCAGGGGCTGGCAACCGCGAACCCGTCGGGGGCAACCGTCGACACCGCCGCCAACCGCATCACCTTCAACGGACCTGATGTGCGCTTCACAGTCGTCGCCAGCCCGTCGTCCGCGGACGACCGGTTCGAGGTCGCGGGACTGGTCAACCCGACCATCGCCGTGCCGGCCGGCGCGTCAGTGAGCATCGAGCTGATCAACAGTGACACCGGGTCTGCGCATGGCCTCGTGGTGGCGCCCGCCGATGCACAGCCGTCAGCGATGCCGATGATGACCGACCGTCCCGCGTTCACCGGTTCGACCGTCTGGTTCATCGGCGACGCAACCAGTGCCGGCATGCACGAGGCAACCGCAACCTTCACGGCGAGCACCGCCGGCACCTACCAGTACCTGTGCCCCGTGCCGGGTCACGCCCAGCACGGCATGTACGGAACGCTGGTCGTGGGCTCGGGGACCTGACGCCATGAGCCATCGCACCTGGGAGATGAGCTCCGAGCGCCCGCACCGCGTCACATCGATCGACATCGACGTGCGCCTCCCGGCGGAGACTCCGCCGGAGCGCGTTGCCGCGGTGGCACGCGCGGTCGGGCACTGCACCGTGCACAACTCCATGGTGCAGGTGCCGTCGATCACCATGGCGGCGAGCATCGGCGAGCCTGCGCGGCCGCGCGCCGCGTAACCGGACGCGATGGCAGCGGTGCCAGGGCCGTGAGCACGTTCCAGGTTCGGATCCACGGGCGCGGTGGCCAGGGCGTGGTCACCGCCGCCGAGATGCTCTCCATCGCCGCCTTTCGTGAGGGCCGGCATGCACAGGCCTTTCCGAGCTTCGGCTCGGAGCGAACCGGCGCCCCGGTGGTCGCCTTCTGCCGCATCGACGATCACCCGATCCGCAGTCACGAGCCGGTCGTCGCGCCCGATGCGCTGATCGTGCAGGACTCGACGCTGCTGCACCAGGTGGACGTCTTCAACGGCCTGGGCGCCGACGGCTACCTGATCGTCAATACGTCGAAGAGCTTCGCCGACCTCGGACTCGGCGAGCTCGCGAGGCGCCTGCGCCCCGAGCGGCGCCTGACCCTGCCGGCGAGTGAGATCGCGCGCGCCACCGTCGGCCGGCCCCTCCCTAATGCGGTGCTGCTGGGCGCGTTCGCGGCGCTCACGGAGCTGATCTCGCTGGACTCGGTTCGTGCCGCGATCGGCGAGAAGTTCTCGGGCGCGGTCGCAGCGCGCAACAGCGACGGGGCCGCGCGTGCATACGCCACCGTGCTGCCGCCGATGAAGGAGCTCGCCGGTGCGCACGCAGATTGAGGGATCGCGCGCCGTCGCACGGGCGGTCGCGCTGGCGCGCCCCGAGGTGATCTCCGCCTACCCCATCTCGCCGCAGACGCACATCGTCGAAGCGCTGTCCGAGATGGTGAAGACCGCTGAGCTCGCGCCGTGCGAGTACATCAACGTGGAGTCCGAGTTCGGCGCCATGTCTGTGGCCATCGGCGCATCGGCCGCCGGCGCGCGCACCTACACCGCGACCGCGAGCCAGGGGCTGCTCTACATGGCCGAGGCGGTGTACAACGCGTCGGGCCTCGGGCTCCCGATCGTGATGACGATCGCGAATCGCGCCATCGGCGCGCCGATCAACATCTGGAACGACCACTCCGACTCGATGTCGCAGCGTGATTCGGGCTGGCTGCAGCTGTACGCAGAGAGCAACCAGGAAGCGGTGGACATGCACCTGCAGGCGTTCCGTATCGCCGAGGAGCTGTCGCTGCCGGTCATGGTGTGCATGGACGGCTACGTGCTCACGCACGCATACGAGCAGGTGGACATCCCGGCGCAGGAGCAGGTCGACGCCTTCCTGCCGCCGTTCGAGCCGCAGCAGGTGCTCGACCCCGACCAGCCCATGTCGATCGGCGCGATGGTGGGGCCCGAGGCGTTCACCGAGGTGCGCTACCTCGCGCACCTCAAGCAGATGCGAGCGCTCGACGTCATCCCCGAGGTCGCCGCGTACTTCCACACGGCGTTCGGCCGCGTGGCCGGCGGCCTCGTCCAGGGCTACCGCAGCGAGGATGCGGACACGATCGTGGTGGCGCTCGGCTCTGTCCTCGGAACCATCAAGGACACCATCGACGAGCTGCGCGAGACCGGAATGCGCATCGGCGCCGTCGGCATCAAGACGTTCCGCCCGTTCCCGCTTGCCGGCATCCACGCGATGCTCGGCCACGCACGGCGCGTCGTGGTGGTGGAGCGCGCGGTCGCCATCGGCATCGGCGGCATCGTGGCGCTCAATGTGCGCAGCGCGCTCACCGACCCGGCGCCGCGCGTGTACACGGTGGTCGCCGGCCTCGGCGGCCGCGCCATCACCACCGCGTCGCTGCGCGCGCTGTTCCGCGACGCCGCCGCCGACCGCCTGCAGCCGCTCACGTTTCTCGACCTCAACACGGCGCTCGTCGAACGTGAGCTGCAGCGCATGCAGCGCCGCCGCTCCGGGCCACACGCGGAGAACATGCTGCGCGACGTCGGCGCGATCGCGGCGAGCCCGGTGCTCGGCTGATGTCCGGCCCCCAGATCCGCTTCTACCAGGTCGGCAGCCACGCCGTGGGCAATCGGCTGCTGGACTCCGAGCTCGCCACCGTCCAGTCGGATCCCAACCGCAGCAACGCGATCACCAAGGGCCACCGTGCCTGCCAGGGGTGCGGGGAGGCGCTCGGCGCCCGCTACGC
>JAFALX010000422.1 GCA_019234035.1 Candidatus Dormiibacterota bacterium
GCCGCGCCGCTGCAGGGCGGCGGCGATGCGCCGCCGGGCGCCGTCGTCCACGTCACCCTTCTTCCGCTCACGCTCATACAGCTTCTGCGCCACGTCCGAGGCAATGCGGACCTCGTCGTCCTCATCGATCTCACCGAGCGCGACAACCGCAGCCGCGTTCGAGATGCCACGTCGCCGCATATCCGCGATCACGCGCCCCTTCCCGTGTCCAGCGCGCGCATGCCGCCCAACCAACGAGACCGCCAGCGCCGTGTCATCGACGTATCCCAGCTCGCGGCACTTCGCGATCGCCGCACGCGCAGCCCGGTTCTAGTACCCGCGCTGGTGCAACTTCCGCTCTAGAACGGAAGCTGCTTGCGATGCGCCACCAAGGATGCGCAACGCGGCGTCCAGAGCAGCCTCCGCGTCGTCGGGATCAACGACGGTCACGGGCGAGCGTCGCATTGAGCTAGTGCGGTCCCGGGGCGGATGGGATCGCACTCGCAGCGCGACCTTCTCGAGGGCGCGACACGTATACCAAGAGCGCTCGTCGCGCCCTCGAGCAAGGCCCTCGGGCCGCACCGCGGCCCGACGCCGTGGTCGCGTTTCGAGTGTGACCCCGTCCGCCCGCGACCACTGTGATCATGCGACCGGCGAAGGAGAAGCGCCGTTGTCCCCGGCGGCAGCAACAGGCTGCTCCGGCAGCGACGCGGAGCGCACCTTGCCCGCGACCTCCTCGAGCAGATCCGGGTTCTGGCGGAGGAAGTCGCGCACGTTCTCGCGGCCCTGGCCGAGGCGCATGTCCCCGTACGAGAACCAGGCGCCGCTCTTGTCGATGACGCGCGCGTCGATCGCCATGTCCAGCACGCTGCCTGCGTACGAGATGCCCTCGTTGTAGAGGATGTCGAACTCGGCCGAGCGGAAGGGCGGGGCCACCTTGTTCTTGACAACCTTGACTTTGACGCGACTGCCGATGACGTCGAGCCCCTGCTTGATCGAATCGATCTTGCGGATGTCCATGCGGACGGACGCGTAGAACTTGAGCGCGCGCCCGCCGGTCGTCACCTCGGGGTTGCCGAACATGACGCCGACCTTCTCACGCAGCTGGTTGATGAAGATGACGCTGGTGTTGGAGCGGCTGATCGCCGCCGTCAACTTGCGCATCGCCTGCGACATCAGCCGCGCCTGCAGCCCGACGTGCGTGTCCCCCATCTCACCGTCGATCTCGGCCTTGGGCACCAGCGCCGCCACGGAGTCGATCACGATGACGTCGACCGCGCCGCTGCGCACCAGCACCTCGACGATCTCCAGCGCCTGCTCGCCGGTGTCCGGCTGCGAGATGAGCAGCTCCTCGGTGCGCACGCCGATGCGGGCGGCGTACTGCGGATCCAGCGCGTGCTCCGCATCGATGAACGCGGCCACGCCGCCCTTGCGCTGCGCCTCCGCGATCACGTGCAGCGTGAGAGTCGTCTTGCCCGACGACTCCGGGCCGTACACCTCGACGATGCGGCCGCGCGGCACGCCGCCGACGCCCAGCGCGATGTCCAGGGTCAATGCCCCGGTGGGGATGATCTCGACGCGCTGCGCCTGGGCCTCGCCCAGCCGCATGATCGCACCCTTGCCGTGGGAGCGCTCGATCTGCCCGAGCGCGGTCTGCAGCGCGCGGTCGCGTTCAGTGGTCACGGGCTCACTCTGCTCCTTCGCGCCGTCCTTCGACGCACGCCCGGCGCGGCGGCCGTTGACTTCGACGACGGGATCGGCGACGACGCCGTTCGCTGTGCTGCTCATTCGGGTACTCCAACCAAAACGCAGGACGGGGACGCCTGCTGTTACGGACTGCTGAGACGAGGCGGCGCCGCGGCGGGCGGAGCGATCCGGGTTCGCTTTGGGGGGCGAACATTTGTACTGTAGCGGGTGCGACGCCGGCTGGCAAGGGCATCACCGCGAGGCTAACGCGGGCCGGTGGCAGCGCGACGGACAACCGAGAGGCAACGCCCGGCTCTAGACCTTGGTGCGCACCTCGTCGGAGAAGTGGCACTTGGCGAAGCGGCCGGGTGACTTCTCCTGCAGCTGGGGGTCCTCGTCGGCGCAGATCCCGGGCACCCGCGCGATCGGGCAGCGGGTGTGGAAGTTGCAGCCGGACGGCGGGAACAGCGGCGACGGGATCTCGCCGCTGAGCTCGACGAGCCGGCGCTGCGACTCGATCTTCGGATCCGGAACAGGGATCGCGGACAGCAGCGCCTTGGTGTACGGGTGCTCCTGGCTCTCGTACAGATCCTCGCTCGGGGAGATCTCCACGATCTTGCCCAGGTACATGACCATCACGCGGTCGCTGATGTGGCGCACCACGGACAGGTCGTGCGCGATGAACAGATACGTGAGGTTGAACTCGCGCTGCAGGTCCTCGAGCAGGTTGATGATCTGCGCCTGGATTGACACGTCCAGCGCCGAGATCGGCTCGTCGCACACGATCAGCTTGGGGTTGAGCGCGAGCGCGCGCGCGACGCCGATGCGCTGCCGCTGACCGCCGGAGAACTCGTGCGGGTAGCGGTTGTTGAAGTACGGATTGAGGCCGACGACGCGCAGGAGCTCCTGCACCTTGCGGTCCTTCTCCTTGTGGTCGTGCAGGCCGAAGTTCACGAGCGGCTCGGCGATGATGTCGCCCACGGTCATGCGCGGATCCAGCGACGCGAACGGATCCTGGAAGATCATCTGAAGGTGCCGGCGCTGCTGGCGCAGCCTCTCGCCGCGAAGGGTGGTCAGGTCGACGCCGTCGAAGATCACCTGCCCGGACGTCGCCGGCACCAGCTGCGTGATGACGCGGCCGAGCGTCGACTTGCCGGAGCCGGACTCACCCACGAGGCCGACGGTCTCGCCCGGCTTGATGTCAAAGCTGACGTCTTCGACGGCGTGCACCACGCCCGAGACCCCGGCGCGGAAGTGCTTGGTGACGTGGGCGACTCGCAGCAGGGGCTCTGCGGGCTGCGGCGTCGCTCCCGGGCGAACTGCGGCGGCGTCAACTGCCACGGAGATCTCCTACAGCTTCCGTATCGGGTTCGATCTCGCGGCTGTCCTCGAGCTTCTCCACGAGCGTCTTCGGCGGACGCACGCCGCTGGCCGCACCCGGGCGCGTGTCCGTGAGCGTGGCGGCGCCCATCTCCGCGTATGCGCGCTTCATCCGCACCCAGCACTTGGCGATGTGGCGGTCGTCGTCGCCGACCGTCTCCAGCGTCGGGTCGTCGCTGAAGCACTGCTCGATGCGGAACGGGCACCTCGGGTTGAACTTGCACCCCGGCGGCGGCGCGATCAGGTCCGGCGGCAGCCCCTCGATCGACTTCAGCCGCTCGCGCCGGCTCGTGTCCACGCGCGGCATGGAGCGCAGCAGCGACCACGTGTAGGGGTGCTGCGGGTTCTCGAAGATCTGCTCCGCCGTGCCCTCCTCCACGATCTCGCCCGCGTACATGACGATGACGCGCTGACACAGCCCGGCGACCACCCCGAGGTTGTGCGTGATCAGGATGATGGACGTGCCGGTGTTCTGGTTGAGGTCGCGCAGCAGCTCCAGGATCTGCGCCTGCACGGTGACGTCGAGCGCGGTGGTGGGCTCGTCGGCGATCAGCACCTTCGGCTTGTTCGACAGCCCCATTGCGATCATCGCGCGCTGCCGCATGCCGCCGCTGAACTGATGCGGGTAGTCCTTGATGCGGCGGGACGCGTCGGGGACGCGAACCTCCTCGAGCAGGTCGACGCCGCGCGCCCTGATGTCGTCGTGCTTGATGACGTCGTGCGCGTACATGGCCTCGTCGATCTGGTAGCCGACCGACAGCACCGGGTTCAGCGACGACAGCGGGTCCTGGAAGATCATCGCGATGTCGCGGCCGCGCACATGACGGAGCTCGTCGGCCGGGATCTTGGTGAGGTCCTTGCCCCTGAAGAGCACCTGCCCGCCGGTGATCTTCCCCAGGCGCTGCACGAGCCCGAGGATCGACATGACGGTGACGCTCTTCCCACAGCCGGACTCGCCGACGATCCCGAGCGTCTCGCCCTCGTAGAGGTCGAAGCTCACGTCGCGGACCGCCTTGACCTCGCCGTCGTCGGTGAAGAACGACGTGCGCAGGTTCTTGACCTCGAGGATCGGTTTGGTGATGTCGGGCATCTCAGTGGCTCACCGCTTCTGCCGCGGGTCGAATGCGTCGCGCAGACCGTCGCCGAAGAAGTTGAACGCCAGCAGTGTGACCGACAGCGCCGCCGACGGGAACAGCACGATCCACGGCGCGCTCTGCAGCAGGTTCAGCGG
Organism: Candidatus Dormiibacterota bacterium; assembly: GCA_019234035.1. Taxonomy (GTDB): domain Bacteria; phylum Chloroflexota; class Dormibacteria; order Aeolococcales; family Aeolococcaceae; genus JAFALX01. The sequence continues at coordinate 4,277 of JAFALX010000422.1, forward strand.
CGTCCCACCGGTGTTGGATCCGCTCGCGATGGCTCCCCAGGAGAACAGCGGCGGACGGATGCCGACACCGAGGAAGCTGAGGAACGCCTCGGTGAGGATGGCGACCGGGATGATGAACGTTGCCTGCACGATGATCGGACCCAGCGCGTTCGGGAAGATGTGCGTGAAGAGAATGCGGCCCTGGCGCGTGCCACTGGCACGGGCAGCCTCGACGAACTCGCGTTCTCGGATGCTGAGCGCCTGGCCGCGGACGAGCCGCGCCATGTCCATCCACGACGTCGCCGAGATGGCGATCATGATGGTCAGCAGCCCCGGCCCGAGCACCAGGTAGAGCACGAGGGAGAGCAGGAGGTACGGCACGCCGTAGAACGCGTTGATGACGGTGCTGATCACGGCATCGAGGACGCCGCGGGAGAAGCCGGCGAGCAGCCCGACGGAGATGCCGACCACGCATACGATGAGCGAGGTGCCGACGCCCACGATCAGCGAGATCTGCGCGCCCTGCATCATCTGGCTGAGGATGTCGCGCCCCAGCGGGTCACACCCGAACGGATGGGCGGCGCTGATGCCGTCGGCGTACGCGAACTCGACAGGACACACGTTCTGCGCGCTGGGTTTGTACGGCGTCCACGCGAATGCCACGAGCGCGACGAGCACGATGAAGATCAGGTAGAACGCGCCGGCGAGCGCAAGCTTGTTGCGCCGCAGGCGGCGCAACCCGTCCCGCCACAGCCCCACCTGCTCACGAACCAGGACGCCGCCCTGGGTCGCGTCCTCCTCGGCGATCTGCGCCGTGACAACTGTGGCCATATCAGTACCTTATCCTCGGGTCGATCGCCGCATAGGCGATGTCGACTAGCAGGTTCGCGACCCCGATCAGCGCGGCATACAGGGTGAACACGGCGATTGCGATGTTGTAGTCGTGACGCAGGATGCTCTCGACGAACTCCTTGCCGAGTCCCGGGATTCCGAACAGGTTCTCGATCACGACGCTGCCGACGATGATGGTGATGATCAGCGGGCCGGCGATGCTGACGACCGGGATCAGCGCGTTGCGGAAGGCGTGCCGCAGGATGACGATGCGCTGGCGAAGCCCCTTGGCACGCGCCGTGCGGATGTAGTCCTGCTGGATCACGTCGAGCATCGCGGCGCGCGTGATACGGGTCACCTGCCCTGAGGTGTAGAGCCCGAGCGCGATCGCGGGGATGCTCAGCTCCTCGATGGTGCCGTACGTCCCCGTCCAGTTGAGCGGGTAGTAGAAGGCGCCGTGCGTGACGTTGAAGAGCCAGACGCCGAACACGAGGATGAAGACGCTCGCGAGCACGAAGCTCGGCACGCTGTACCCGATCACCGCGAACGTCGTGAGTGTGTAGTCGACCCAGGTGTTCTGGCGCGCGGCGGCGATGACCCCGAGGACCGTGCCCAGCCCGAGCGTGATGAGCAGCGCCGCGCCACCCAGCATCAGGCTGACGGAGAACTCACGGAACACGATCGGCGAGATGGGCTCGTTCAGGATGGCGAGCGAGACGCCGAAGTCGCCGTGGATGGCACCCTTCAGCCAGTTCCAGTACTGGATCGGAATCGGGAGATCCAGCCCGTACAGGTGCATCTGCGCGGCGAGCTCGGCCCCGTGCAGCTTCTCGTTGACGAACGGGTTGCCGGGCAGGCTGTGCAGCGCCGCGAACACGGCGAATGACACCGCTAAGACCGTGAAGGCGATGAGCAGCAACCGCTGCCCGATGTAGATCAGGGTCCCTCTCGTCAGCATCCCCTGGGCCTCACGTCGATCACCGCAGTATGAGGGAGAAAAGGCGCCCCGGCAACGAGCCGGGGCGCCTCGTTTCTATTCAGCCTCGAGGTCTCTCAGTGCGACTGAATCGAGATCTCGTCCCAGTAGTAGTCGGCCTGGGTGTTGGAGCCGGCGCCCTTCACGTAGGACTTGATGAAGAACTGACCGACCGAGTAGTACAGCGGGATGTCGACGACGTCGGTCGACAGCATCTGCGAAAGCTGCTTGTACAGCGGCAGGGCCTGGTCGATCGGCTCGGCGTCGGCCTTGGCCAGCGTGTCGTCGTAGGTCTTGTTCGGATCGTTGGCACCGTCACCACAGGAGCCGTCGTCGGCGTAACCGCTGGTGTTGGCGCCGCAGGCGCTGGTGCCCCAGAGGTTGTCGAACCAGTCCTGCGGGTGGTTGTAGTCGAACTGCCAGCCGTC
>JAFALX010000232.1 GCA_019234035.1 Candidatus Dormiibacterota bacterium
CGCGGCGGCAGGACCCGCCTTTGTGTTTCGCCTCTCTGTGATCGCTGCCGTCGCCACGTACATCCTCGCGCTGAGCGGGGCGCTCATCGTCGAGACCGGCTCATCCGCGGGATGCAACGGCTGGCCGTTGTGCGGCGGCGGGTTCCAGCTGCCCGCGTCGCAGATGGACGTCATCGACATGGTGCATCGCACCGTCGCAGGCGTCGTGGTCGTGCTGATCGGTCTGGCGATGGGGATCGTGCTGCGCAGGTCGCGTGGCGACACCACCATCCGGCGGTGGGCCATGGTCGTGAACCTCGTTCTGGTGCTGCAGATCGCCGCAGGTGCGCTCGTGGTGGTCCTGCGGTTGCCCGCCGGCGTCCAGGCACTGCACATCGCGCTGGCCAGCCTGCTGTGGGCGTCGGTCGTGACCGTGGCGGTCCTGGCGCGAGCGCGCGAGCACCCGGTGGTTGCCGAGCAGGTCGAACCGCACCAGGCGCCGGCATTGCCGCGGGCCGCGGGAGTCGCGTCGACGTGAGCGTTGCCGTTCGCCTCGATGCCATCCCGCGCCGCGGCGCGCTGGACGTGGCGCGCGATTACGTCGCGCTGACCAAGCCGCGCGTTGTCGTCCTGCTCGAGGTGACCGCGGTCGCCGCGATGATCATGGCCGCGCGCGGCTGGCCGCGCTGGGAGCTGGTCCTGGCCACCGTGACCGGCGGCTGGCTGGCCGCGGCCGGCGCCAACGCCATCAACTGCTGGTTCGACCGCGACATCGACGCCGACATGGGACGGACGCGCTCGCGGCCGCTGCCCGCGGGGCGCATCGACCCGGCCCACGCGCTCACCTTCGGTATCGTGCTGGCGGTCTCGTCGTTCGTGCTGCTGACGCTCACGGTCAATCTCCTCGCCGCTTCGCTGACGATGGCCGCGTTCCTCTTCTACGTCCTCGTGTACACCATGTGGCTCAAGCGCTCCTCGATGCAGAACATCGTCATCGGCGGGGCCGCGGGCGCCATCCCGCCGCTGGTCGGGTGGGCGGCGGTGGACGGGCGCCTGACGCCGACGGCCATCTTCCTCTTCGCCGTCGTCTTCTACTGGACGCCGCCGCACTTCTGGGCGCTCGCGCTCCTCATCCGGGGCGACTACGCGCGCGCTCGGGTGCCCATGCTGCCGGTCGTCGCCGGCGACCGCCGCACGAGGCAGCAGATCGTGCTGTACACGGTCATCCTGGTGCTGGTCACCGTGCTGCCCGTGCTGACCCGTTCGTTCGGCGCGATCTACATCGGCGGCGCGGCCGTGCTCGACACCGCATTCCTGACCGACGCCGTGCGCACGGTGTCGAACCCGACGGCGCGCTCGGCGCGGCGTCTCTTCTACCATTCAATGCTCTATCTGGCCCTGCTCTTCGCGGTCATGGCTGTCGACCGCGTGGTGACCGGGCCATGAGCACCATGAGGAACGGCTGATGGACAGGAAAACCGCGCGCAAGAACATCCGGTTCGGCGTCGCTGCGTTCTGCGGGCTGCTCGCGCTCATGGGCGCCACGTTCGTGTGGGCGTCGGTCTACCTGCAGGTGATCAAGTGAGCGACGAGCCCGCCGGCGAGCACGGCGCCGGCCATGGCGAGCACGAGCATCCGCATCTGCCGCCGCCGAGCCTGATTCCGATCAACGTCGCCTTCTCGCTGGCGGTGACCTTCGTCGGGTTCCTCGGCGACATCCGCAACGTCGTCGGACCCGCGATGTGGCTGGTCGGCCTGCTGTGGCTGGTCATCTCGCTGCTGGCGTGGCTGCGGGCGGCCCGAACCGAGTACCTCGAGCTCCCGGAGGAGGAGGCCACCCACTGAGGGATCACACCGGGTGACGGGGCATCTGGGTCTCGGCGACTGGTCCTTCGAACCGACGGTCGTCCTCGGCCTCGTGCTCGCCGTCGCGGTGTATGTGCTCGCGTGGCGTCGCGGCGCTCTCAGCGCCGGCGACGACGTCACCCCATGGTTCAGGAGCGGACGCATCCGTCCCTGGTACTTCGCGGCGGGGATCCTGATCACCTACATCGCTCTGCAATCGCCGATCGATCGCGGAGGCGACGAGTACCTCTTCTCGCTGCACATGCTGCAGCACCTCCTGTTGATGATGCTGGCGCCGCCACTGGTGCTGCTCGGCATCGTGGGCATCCGCACGCCGCCCATGAATCGCCACCGCGTGATTCGCGGTGCGTGGTGGGCGATCACGCGGCCGTGGCCCGCGGTGCTGCTGTTCAACGCCGTGATGCTCGTGTGGCACATCCCGGCGCTGTACGACACGACGCTGACCGTCGAGCCCATCCACGTGCTCGAGCATCTGAGCTTCATCGCGGTGGGCATCGTGTTCTGGTGGTGCATCGTCGATCC
>JAFALX010000365.1 GCA_019234035.1 Candidatus Dormiibacterota bacterium
ATCTCCTCGTTCGGGACGAACTCGACAATTTCGATCGTGTGCGTCGTGTTGAGCGGGAGGTTGTCGAGGTCCGTGTCGTCGATGACGACGTACTCGTCCTTGCCGACCTCGTAGCCGCGCACCACCTCGTTCCAGCCGATCTCCTTGTCCTCGACTGTGCAGAAGCGCTTGTTGCGGATGGGCGTGAGGTCGTCGGGACACAAGAGGCGGAACGACACGCTCTTGGACTCGGTGGCGAGGTACATGCGCACCGGGATGGCCACCAGTCCGAAGCTGATGGCCCCGCGCCACATCGACCTGGGCATCTCGACCCGAGTATAGGTGCTGAGAACGCGCGTGGCTCGACGCCGTCGACGACGTTGTAGCGTGTACCGCCGCGCGAGTGTGGTGGATCGGAGGTTCGCAGCATATTCGCAGGACATCGAGCAACCCGTACCAAGGAGGCATCGCATGACATCGGAGCAGCCGATGCCACCGGCCGGGGGCGGGCAACCGCCGCAGGGACAGCCGCCGCAGGGACCGCCACAGGGGCCACCGCAAGGTCCTCCGCAGGGGCCACCGCAGGGCTCGTACCCGCCCGGGTACGGCGCTCCGCAGTACGTCGCACCGCAGTACGGCTACCCCGGCGCGGACCCGGCGGCCCCGTTCGGGCGCAATCCGCTGACGGGCGAGCCGCTTTCCGACAAGTCGAAGCTGACGGCCGGCCTGCTGGAGCTCTTCCTCGGCTGGGCCGGAGCGGGCCGCTGGTACCTCGGCGACACCGGCATCGCCATCGCACAGCTCCTGACGTGCGGTGGCCTCGGCATCTGGGCGCTGATCGACGCGATCATGATGCTGACCGGAAATGTTCGGGACAAGTACGGTCGTCCTCTGCGGGATTGAGTTTCGCGCCGCTCTCGCGGCGCGGTGCGCGACAAGTACGGCCGGCCTCTGCGTGATGGACGTCGCGCGGCGTGTCCTGGGGACGCGCCGGCGCGAGGTGGCGATCGGTGCGGTTGCGGTGTGCGTCATCGTGATGGCCGGCGATCCGCACAGCTCGCGCAGCCGGCTGCCGATGTGCCCGGTGAAGCTCGTCACCGGGCTCGACTGCCCTGGGTGCGGCGGCCTTCGTCTGACGCACGATCTGCTGCACGGAGACCTGCGTGCCGCGATGCATGACAACGCGTTCCTGTTGACGTGCACCCCGGTGCTCGCAGCCCTCGCGCTGCGCTCATTCGCGCTGCGGCCTGGCGCCGCTCCGGCACCGGTGCCGCCGCGCGTGGCCTACACGCTGGCGTCGGCGGCGATGCTGTGGATGTTCGTGCGCAATCTCCCAGGCTGGCCCCTGAAACCGATCACGCGCGCGTGAGCGCCGGCCAGTGTCCGGGCCGGCACGGGGGAGAGGGGTGGCGTGGCTCCGCGCCGCGCGCGATCAGGCGGCCGTGGCCAGCAGCCTGTCGTACGCCTCTTTCAAATCCGGATAGCGCAGGAAGATGATGTGCGCGTACTCCTGCGTCAGCGGCCGCGGTTCGCGCCGCAGGTGCAAGCCCACCTCGTCGGGGCGATGGTTCGCTTTGCGCCAGTTGCAGCGCTTGCACGCGATGACCACGTTCTCCCACTTGTCGGGCGCGCCGCCGCGCGACACGGGGACCACATGATCGACCGTCAGCTCCGAGGCCGCGCCGACGAGGCCGCAGTACTGACACGTGTGGTCGTCTCGCAGCAGCAGGTTGCGGCGATTGGGACGCAGGAGCCGCCTCGGCACCTGGATGGTGCGGAGCAGCCGCACGATCACCACACCGTCCGGCAGCCGGCGCCCCGCGAGCGCCTCCGCGGTGGCGTGCTCCGCCGACTCGTCGAGAAAGGCAACGCGCTCCTTGCTCAGCAGCACTACGAGACGGCGATGGCTGATGACGTTCAGCGGCTGTAGTGAGGCATTGAGCAGCAGCACTGCCATGGCTGAATTCTATGGGCAACCTGTCGACGGCGGTTCAGCCGGTGGCCGGCAGGTCCTGCTCGATCTCCAGCAGCGGCCGGAAGAGGTCGCCGACCTCGGCGACGCGACGGCCGATCGTGTGGATGGTCCAGCGGTCCGGACGGAGCTTCGGGTCGTCCAGCTCCTCCCAGGTGATCGGCGTGGAGACCGGCGCGCGCGGCGCCGGTCGCAGCGAGTAGGGCGCCGCCAGCGTCTTGTTGATGATGTTCTGCGTGTAGTCGATGCGGATCTTGCCGGTCCGCTGGGCCACCGCCCAGTCCCACGTGATGCGGTCTCGCGCGACCTGCCCGATGGCGCGCCCCACCTCCTCCACCCAGCCGCGCACCGCGTCGTACGTGGGGCCGCGCCGCACCGGCACGTAGATCTGCAGACCGGTCTGTCCGCTCGTCTTGACCAGGCCCTGCATGCGGTAGTGGTCGAGCGCGGCCCTGACCAGCTTCGCGATGTCGATGACGTCCTTGAACGTCGCCGGCTCGAAGGGATCGAGGTCGAAGACCGCCCAGTCGGGTTGGTTGGGCGCGTCGATACGCGAGTGCCAGGGATGCAGGTCGACCACGCCGGCGTTGGCCACCCACGCGAGCGTGGCCAGCTCGTTGACCACGATGTAGGTCTTGGTCTTCTCGCCGTGGTACTCCCACGAGTCCATCCAGGCGGGCGCGTACGCCGGCTTGTCCTTGCGCCAGAACGACTTGCCGTTGATGCCGTCGGGGAACACCTGCATCGACAGCGGCCGCTCGCGGAGATACGGCAGCAGGTATGGGCCCATCCGCACGTAGTACGCGATCATGTCGCGCTTCGTGAAGCCGTCGTCGGGCCACAGCACCTTGTCAAGATTCGTGAGTCGCAACCGCCGGCCTCCGACCTCCCAGAAGTCATCGGACCTCAGTGACTTGAGCACCCGGAGCGCCTCGTCGACATCGGCGTCCGACGATGCCTCTGTGGTCTGGGCGGATGACGGTAACGGCGTCTTGGGACCACGGCGTCGGCCCCCGCTGGGGGCCGCGCCTTGCTCTCGCCGCGCCCCACGCTCCGAGGACGTCCGGCGCGGCTCCGAGAAGGTCCCTGTGACACCGTCACCGTCACCCGCCTGAGCCTGGAACGCCTCATCTGTCGGGAGCGCCGCGGCGACTGTCGCGTCTGCCGGTGTCAGGTCACCGCGTAGCCCGAGATAAGCCGGGTGGCGCAGGATGCCCGCGCTCGTCCACTCATTGAAACGGACCTCACATACGAGCTCGGGTCGCACCCAGGTCGCGGGTTCTGCGGTCTGTGGCGGCGGCTGCACCGGAGACGCGCCGGTACGTCGCGCGTCGAGCTCTTTGCGCAACGTCTGCAGGGTCTTCTCGTCGAACCCCGTGCCGACCTGGCCGCAGTGCGAGAGCCTGCCGTCGCGCATGACGGCGAGGATCAGCGCGCCGAGGTGCTCGACGCGGCGCCCCTGGCCGCTCGTGTAGCCGATGATCACGCACGTTTGCGTCTTCCAGGCCTTGACCTTCAACCAGTCGCGGCTGCGCCGCCCCGGCTGATACACCGAATCGCCGCGTTTGCCGACCACGCCCTCGAGGCCCTGGGCCTTCACGGCTTCGTAGAAGGCCAGGCCGTTGTTGTCGACGTGGTCGGCGAACTGCACGGTCGCCGCGCCCGCCTCGGAGAGCACGTCGCGCAGCGTCTTCTTCCGGATGCGCAGCGCGGTCTGCATGAGGTCGCGTCCGTCGAGGCGCAGGATGTCGAACACCATGAACCGCACCGGCGTCTGGCTGACGCCGTGGAGGACGTCCTGGCGGCGGCTCAGGTTGATGCGGGACTGGAGGCGCTCGAACGAGGGACGGCCCTGGTCGTCGAACGCGACGATCTCGCCGTCGATGATCGCGTCCTTGGCTCGGAACAGAGCGGGCAGCGTGGCCAGCTCCGGGTACCGCGCGGTCTCGTCGCGGCCCTTGCGCCCGACGAGCTTGAGCGTCGAGCCGGCGAACGACGCGAGCGCGCGCACCCCGTCGTACTTGAGCTCGAACAACCAGCCGTCGCGCGAGAAGGGCTTGTCGATCGATGTTGCCAGCATCGGCTGGGGCGGTTCGGGCGGGGCCGCAGGTGGTGATGAGCCCTCCCTCTCCCTATCGGTGGCCTCCCTATCGGTGGAGGCATCCGGTCCTCGCGAGGATCTCCCGCTCCCCCGAACGCGTGGTGTGCGGCCCGCGGCGCGCCGCAGCTCGCGCGGATCGCCGCCGGCGTCTCGCGCGATCTCCGCAAGGTTTCGACCCGTCTTGACCGAAACTTCGTGCGCTGCGGCGTCGTAGCCGTCGACCACGCACTCGTCGCGCTTCTTGATCATCAGCCAGTTGTTGTCCTCGTTCTGGCCGGCGTAGCGACCGGTGCCCCGCGGCTTGAGCTTCACGAGCGCGAACTCGCCGCAGATCTTGTGGCCCTGCAGGCGAAACTTGACGTCGCCCTTCTTCAGCTGACGGTCGGGATCCTCCGCCGACTCCTTCACCCACTCGAACGCGCCGATGTCCCACAGGAGCACGGTGCCCTCGCCGTACCCGGACGGGATCACGCCCTCGAAGTCGCCGTAGTCGACCGGGTGGTCCTCGGTCTGCACGGCCAGCCGTTTCACGGTGGGATCCAGCGTGGGGCCGCGGGGGATCGGCCACGAGAGCAGGACGCCGTTGTGCTCCAGCCGAAAGTCGAAGTGGAGACGGGTCGCGCGGTGCTCCTGGACGCAGAAGCGATGGCCGTGGGGGAGCCGGTCCCATTCGGACTCAGCTCCGGTCGCAACGGCGTCGCCGCTCGGCTCCGGTGTGCTGCCGAAATCGCGCTTGCGCCGATACTCGTCTAGGGACATCGCCGCCGCCGAGTCTACGCATGGGGCCTCCGATTACGGGTGCCTTTGGGCGCCTGTTCAAGGTGTGGCGGCAGCCTGAAAATGGTAGAATTGCAAGCAGTTGGAGTGCCCGTGCGAGCACCCGTTCCCCGGGTTTCGCTGGGCCAGAGGAACTCCAATTTGCACGCAACCACCTCGTCCCACCTGGAGACTGCACATAGCCGATCCCGCACGCGCCGATGAGCTTGCTCTCGCTGAGCAGGCGGCGGCCCCGCACACGCAGAACACATCTCGTTCCAGCGCCGGCAGGAGCGGTGCCGATTCGTACTCGGCGGATCAGATCCAGATCCTCGAGGGCCTCGAGCCGGTGCGCCGCCGGCCCGGCATGTACATCGGGTCGACCGATCTCCGCGGCCTGCACCACCTGGTAATCGAGATCGTCGACAACAGCATCGACGAGGCTCTCGCAGGGTGGGCCGACACCATCGTCGTGACGCTGCATTCGGACAATTCGGTCTCCGTCCTCGACAACGGCCGCGGCATCCCCACGGACATGCACCCGACGGCCAGGAAGTCCGCGCTCGAGGTGGTGCTGACGAAGCTGCACGCCGGCGGCAAGTTCGGCGGGGGCGGGTACAAGGTGTCGGGCGGACTGCACGGCGTCGGCCTCTCCGTCGTGAACGCGCTGAGCGAGCGTCTCTCCGTCGAGGTGTATCGCGACGGGGACGTGTACTCGCAGACCTATGCGCGCGGAGTGCCCGACGGTCCGGTCGCGGTGACCGGGAAGTCCGACAGGCGCGGGACGCTCGTCCGCTTCTGGGCCGACCCGCAGGTCTTCCCGGAGATCGACTTCTCCTGGGACACGGTGTCGACGACGTTGCGCGGCTATGCCTTCCTCAACAAGGGCATCACGATCATGCTGATCGACGAGCGCAAACCGCTGACCTACACGTTCCACTTCGAGGGCGGCCTCGAGGCGTTCGTCAAGTACCTCAACGCGAACCGCAACGCGGTCAACGCACGGCCGATGTACGTCGAGCGGGAGATCGACGGCAACGTGGTCGAGATCGCGCTGCAGTATCAGAACTCGGCCTTCACCGAGCACGTGCTCGCGTTCGCCAACAACGTGCACACCGAGGAGGGCGGCTCCCACGTCACCGGTTTTCGCAGCGCGCTGACGACGACGCTCAACAAGTACGCGCGCAAGGCGTCGATCCTCAAGGAGCAGGACCCCAACCTCACCGGAGAGGACGTGCGCGATGGGCTGACCGCGGTCATCTCCGTCAAGCTGCGCGAGCCGCAGTTCGAGGGCCAGACGAAGACCAAGCTCGGCAACAGCGAGGTGGCCGGTCAGGTTTCCACGGTGCTGAGCGACGCGCTCATGCAGTACCTCGAGGAGAACCCCGGTGACGCGCGGCGCATCATCGAGCAGTCGCTGACCGCCGCGCGTGCACGCCAGGCCGCGGCCAAGGCGCGCGACATGGTGCAGCGCAAGTCGCTGCTCGAATCGACGACCCTGCCGGGCAAGCTCGTCGACTGCAGCGAAAGCGATCCGTCGCACTGCGAGATCTTCATCGTCGAAGGGTTGTCGGCAGGCGGCACCGCAAAAGAGGCTCGCGAGCGCCGCAACCAGGCGATCCTTCCACTGAAGGGCAAGATCCTCAACGTCGAGAAGGCGCGGGCCGACAAGATCCTGAGCAGTGAGGAGATCAAGGTGCTCATCACCGCGCTGGGCACCGGGTTCGGCGAGACGTTCAACCTCGACAAGCTGCGATACCACCGCATCGTGCTGATGGTCGACGCCGACGTCGACGGGTCGCACATTCGCACGCTGCTGCTGACGTTCTTCTGGCGTCATCTGCGTCCGGCCATCGACAGCGGGTTCCTGTACCTCGCCCAGCCGCCGCTGTACAAGCTGGAGCGCGGCAAGCAGACCGAGTACGCATACAGCGATGAGGAACGCGACGCCAAGTACAAGCAGATGGGTGGGCGGCCGGAGGTGTCCCGCTACAAGGGCCTCGGCGAGATGAGCGGCGAGGAACTGTGGAAGACGACGATGGATCCCGAGCGGCGCGTCCTGCTTCGCGTCAGCGTCGACGATGCGCTGAAGGCGGACGATATCTTCGACCGGCTGATGGGCAGCGACGTCGAGCCGCGCAAGCGGTTCATCCAGACCCACGCGAAGAGCGTGCGGAACCTCGACGTGTGATGACGGGCCGGGCCAACCGCATCGCCGTCGACGCGATGGGAGGTGACCACGCGCCGGAGCAGATCGTGCGCGGCGCGATCCGCGCCACGCGTGAGCTCGGTGTGGCGGTGACCCTCGTCGGCAAACGGGACGCGATCGAACCGCTGCTCCGCGGGGCCCCTGCGGGAACCGGCGACATCGAGATCGTGGACGCCGGTCAGGTCGTCGACATGGGCGAGCACCCCGCGAACGCGGTGCGCAGCAAGCCGGACTCGTCGGTCGTGCGCGCCTGCAAGATGGTTGCGGACGGCCAGGCGGCCGCGGCGGTGAGCGCCGGCAACAGCGGCGCCACGCTGGCGGCGGCACTGTTGCGTGTCAAGCGAATCCCCGGCGTCGCGCGGCCTGCGATCGGGACCTCGTTCCCAACCCGGACAGGCCACTGCTTCATGCTCGACGTCGGCGCCAACAGCGACTCGAAGCCGGAGTGGCTGGCGCAGTTCGCCGTGATGGGCGACATCTACGCGCAGTCGATGCTCGGGATCGAGGAGCCGCGCGTGGGACTGCTGAGCAACGGCGAGGAGGCTGAGAAGGGCTCCGAGCTGGTGCGCGCGACCCGGCCGCTCCTCGAGGCGTTGCCGCTTCGCTTCGCCGGCAATGTCGAGGGCAAGGACATCTTCCGCGGCCAGGTGGACGTCGTGGTCACCGACGGCTTCACCGGCAACATCGCGCTGAAGATGGCCGAGGGCGTGGGCGAGTTCCTGTTCGCATCGATCAGCCGCGCGGCGCGCTCGACCCGGATGGGAACGCTCGGCGGTGCGCTTCTGAAGCCGAGCCTGCGCCCGCTGCGCGACACGATGGACTATCGCAAGACCGGCGGCGCACTGATGCTCGGCGTGAACGGCGAGGTCGTCATCGCCCACGGCAGGTCCGACGCCGAGGCCATCGTCAACGCGATCCGCGTTGCCGCGGAGGCGGTGGCGCGCGACATCAGCGGTGGTATCGCGAAGGCGCTCAAGACGAGCGGCGGTTCGGCCGGCGACGGCGAGGAGACCGAGCCGGGGAACAGCACGTCCACCGGCGCCGTGAAGACGCCGTGGCGGGTGGCCGAGTCGTCATCGGGGAACGCATAGATGGCCGTTTACGAGCCTGGTCGCATCGAGCCCATCGACCTCGAGCAGGAGATGCGGGCGTCCTACATGGACTACGCGATGAGCGTGATCATCAGCCGTGCGCTGCCCGATGTGCGCGACGGCCTGAAGCCGGCGCAGCGCCGCATCCTCTGGGCGATGTTCGACACGGGGATGACCGCTGGGGCTCGCTATCAGAAGTGCGCGGCAGTCGTCGGCGAGGTGCTCGGGAAGTACCACCCGCACGGAGACACCGCGGTGTACGACACGCTCGTCCGCATGGCGCAGGCGTGGGTGATGCGCTATCCCCTCGTTGACGGGCAGGGGAACTTTGGCTCGATCGACGGTGACCCCGCGGCGGCTTACAGGTATTGCGTTACCGGCGACACCCGCGTTCGCCTCGCAGACGGTCGCAGTGTCCAGATCAAGGATCTAGCACCCATCGAACCGAACAGTGATGTCGATATCGACATCGCCGTCCTCGACAAGGATGCGCAACCGGTGCACGCCACGAAGCTCTTCCACTCTGGCATGCATCCGACCAAGCGCGTGACCGTTGATGGCGGGTTCAGCCTGCAGGGCTCACATAACCACCCCGTGCTGTGCCTCACTCTCGTCGCAGACGTGCCGATGCTCGCGTGGCGGCAGCTCGATGAGCTCGGTCCCGGCTCCGTCGTCGCACTTTCGCGACCGACTGCCCCCGCGGTGGCCCCAACGGCCGAAGAGCGCGCGCTCGGTGTATTGCTCGGCGGATTCGTGTCAGAAGGTTGGTGCTCGCAAGAGCGCGCCGGGTTCAACAACACGGACAAGGTCTTCTTCGACGAGGTCGTCGCCGCCTACGACTCGATTGTTGGCGGCCCGAGATACGTGTACTCGCGTCGAAACACCGGCTCAGGCCGTATGTTGCACGAACTCGACGTTCAGAAGCTGGACTGGTTGCTCAGCAGCCCACTCGCGTCGCAGGCGGGTCTGCGGGCAGCTGCCAAGCGTGTGCCCGAGGTGGTCTGGCAAGGCAGCGCAGGGGTGAAGCGGGCGTTCCTAATGGCGCTGTTCGAAGGCGACGGCTCCGTGGTTCTTGGCAGCCGCTCGACACTGCGGGTCGACTACTCGACCGACAGCATCGAGCTTGCGCGCGATATCCAGCAGCTCCTCCTCGAGTTCGGTGTTGTTGCCCACGTCCACACGGATCGCAGTCGAGCCTGCCACAAGGTGGTCGTTACCAACAAGCGCAACGTCAACACCTTCGCACTGCGCATCGGGTTCCTCGGGACCAAGCAGGAGAAGCTGTTGCAGACGATGCTCAGCATTCCGGCGGGATCGAGGTCGTTGAGTCGGGACTTCATCCCATATCTGGCCGAGTTCATCCGCCGGGAGGCGCCACGCGGTGGGCGCGAGTGGCTCAGCCGACGGAACATCGATCGCTATGAACGGTGGGATCGTGAGCGCACCGCGATCCTAGAGAAGATCGGTGACGAGGACGTCAGTGCCGCGGTTCTTCCGCTCGTGGATTCGGGGTACCGCTTCGCCCGCGTGACGAGCGTGGTGGAGGCCGGCCCCGCGCCGGTGTACTCGATCCGTGTCGACTCGCCGGATCACTCCTTCCTCGCGGGCGGCTTCGTCAACCACAACACGGAAGCGCGCCTCACGCCGGTCGCGATGTCACTTCTCGAGGACATCGGTAAGGACACTGTCGACTTCGGACCCAACTTCGCCAATGTCAAGGACGTCCGGGAACCTGCGGTGCTGCCCGGACTGCTCCCGAACCTGCTCGTCAACGGTGCCAGCGGAATCGCCGTGGGCATGGCGACCAACATCCCGCCGCACAACCTCGGCGAGATATGCGATGCGGCCACCCGGCTGATCGACGACCCTGAGCTGACCACCGAGGACCTCATGCGCGTCGTGCACGGACCCGATTTCCCCACCGGCGGGATCATCTTTGCCCGCGATCTCGCCACCGCTTATGGCACCGGACATGGGCGGATCGTGATGCGCGCACAGGTCGACTTCGAGGAGTCGAAGACCGGCCGCGAACGTATCGTCGTACGCGAGCTCCCCTACCAGGTGAACAAGGCGCGGCTCCTGCAGACGATCGCGGAGCTGGTCGAGACCAAGAGGATCGACGGCATCGCTGATCTCCGCGACGAATCCGGTCGTCACGATCCCTGCCGCGTGGTGATCGAGTTGAAGTCGAACGCGCGGCCGCACACCGTTCTCAACAACCTCTACAAGCACACCCAGCTGCAGATGACCTACGGGGCTCTGATGCTCGCGATCGTTGAGGGACGGCCACAGGTCCTGAGCCTGAAGGCGCTGCTGCAGCACTACGTCGATCACCGTCGCGACGTCGTCACCCGGCGCACCCGCTACGAGCTGACCCAGGCACGGGAGAAGGCGCACATCCTCGAGGGGCTGCTCAAGGCGCTCGACCGCATCGACGAGGTGATCGCGATCATCCGTGGCGCGCAGGATGAGAAGTCCGCTCAAGCCACTCTCGAACAGCGACTGGAGCTCACTGAGCGTCAGTCGAAGGCGATCGTCGATCTGAGATTGGGCCGGCTCACCAGGCTCGAGTCCGGCAAGATCCGCGCGGAGTACGAGGAGCTCATCAAAGAGATCGCGCGCCTCGAGGACCTGCTGGCCAATCCGCGGCTCATCGACACCGTCGTCAAGGACGAGATCGCCGGTCTCAAGAAGAAGTTCGCCAACCCGCGCCGCACCGAGATCCGCCACGACGAGCTGGAGATGAACGAGGAGGACCTGATCCCGCGCGAGCAGGTCTTCGTCACGCTCACGCATCGCGGCTACGCCAAGCGGATGCCGCTCGACACGTACCGCATGCAACGGCGCGGCGGCAAGGGGGTGGTGGGCGCGCGCCGCTCCACCGACGAGGACTACATCGAGCACTCGACCACCGCCAACACGCACACCGACATGCTGTTCTTCACCAACCGCGGACGCGTGTTCCGGTTGCGGACGCACGAGATTCCCGATGTCAAGCGTCAAGCCAAGGGCATCCCGATCATCAACCTGATCGAGATCGACCATGGCGAGAAGGTGACCGCCCTCATCGACATGGAGGTGTTCGACGACGAGCAGTACCTGGTGATGGCGACGAAGCTGGGGCAGATCAAGAAGACGCCGGCCGCTGCGTATGCCGCGGTCCGTCGCAACGGGCTCATCGCCATGAAGCTCGAGGACGGCGACGAGCTCAACTGGGTGCGCCGGTCATCCGGCGGGAACGACCTGGTCGTGGTCACCCGCCAGGGGAAGGGCGCGCGCTTCAGCGAGAAGGAGGTGCGGCCGATGGGGCGCGACACCATGGGTGTCGGCGCGATGCGGCTGCGCAAGGGCGACGAGATCGCCGGCTTCGACATCGTCGATCCCAACGGGTACGTGCTCGTCGTGACGGAGAACGGCTTCGGCAAGCTGACGCCGATGGCCGACTACCCGGTGAAGAGCCGCAACATCCAGGGCGTGTACACCATGGATCAGACGGCGATTCCGAAGATCGGCGAGATCGTCGGCATGCGTGTCGTCACCGACCTGTCCGAGGAGCTGATGGTCATCTCGAACAACGGCCAGGTCATCCGCATCCCGCTGGAGCAGGTGCGCGTTTCGGGCCGGCAGACGCGCGGCGTGATCGTCATGCGACTGGATGGCCCCGACCGCATCGCCTCCATCGCGGGCGTCGGTACTGCGGCAGAGCTCGAGGCCTGAGTCACACCGCTGAGCAGCGGCGGATGGGGCGGGCCCGCACGCGCCGCCTAGCGACTACGAAGCGCCGAGGGTGAGCGTGAAAGTGGCGCAGCCACGCGAAGCCGAGGCGCGTAGTCCGGAGCGCAGCGGCGTGTGTGGACCCGCCCCACGCCCGCGTGCTTCAGGGATTGACGAACAGCCCTCGCATCTGCAACGCCAGCCATGGCTTGCGCCCGTAAGCCACCAGCTTGCCCTGCGCGATCAAGGGCCACTGGCCCTTGCGGCCGTATGCAAGCAGCAGGAACGCCACCGGATCCGCCGACAGGGTGACAGCGGCGCGCTGCTTCCACGAGCTCCAGTCCTGGACGTCGATCGATCCGTTGGTGAAGCGGAACCCAATCCTCGGTCCGCCACGAAAGTTCACGCGGTAGAGGTCGTCGTACCCGCGAACCCTCGGTGCGTCCACGACCTTCGGCATCATCGCGAGCGTTGACGGGCAGATGACCTGCAGCGCCTCGGCGGGTGTGATCGGCCATGGACGGCCCAGACCGCGAGCGATGTCGAGCCCGTGGATGAGCATCTCGCCGATCTGCAGGCTGACCGCGGTTCGGACGGTGATGGTTTCGTTGGCTCCGTACCACGGCGTCTCGACCGTGTCGGTGCCGGCCCGCCCGCCGACGGCCCTGAGGAACGCCTGAAGCTCGTCGCGCACGGCGGCGCTCAGCTCGGCGGGCGTGCGACGCGGTTCCGCCTTCAACGTTCCGTGCGTCATCGCGGCCATCCGCCTGCTGTAGCCGTCCACCTCAGGGACGTACACCGCGATTGCGGCCAGGCTTCCGCCCACCGCCTCGGCGTACGCACGCACCTCGATGAGGATGTGCGCCGCCACGTCGCCGACCGTCCACTCGAGCCCGGGAACGGGGCGGTCGAGGTTGTCGATGGCGGCGATGAGATCGACGACCCGCGCCCCGACCTCACGCAGCGTGACCAGAGCGGTGGACTGATCGGTCGCCTCAATCACGAACCGGAAGCATACAAAGTTCGTGAGTGCTCGCTCACGTGTCGTGCGACGTGCGAGCCGGTACCGCTCGGTATGCTGGCTGAGACCGGTTTGCCGCGTTGTGGACGCTTCTCGGAGGTGACTCCGCTGCCCGCTCGCATTGCATTGACCGCGCCGCCCTGGTACCCCGTTCCGCCGGTCGGATATGGCGGCATCGAGCTCGTCGTGGCGCTGCTCGCACGCGAGCTGCGCGCCGCCGGCGACGAGGTGCTGCTCTTCGGTGAGGAGAACTCGGGGCTCGCCAGTCATCCGCTGGCGCCAGAGGAATGGTCGGAGGATCTGGGCAGATCTGGCGAGCGCCTCCGCGAGCTGACCTACGCGGCGATGGCGCTGAAGGCGCTGCAGTCCCTCGGCCCGCTCGACATCATCCATGACCACTGCGGGATGGCGACTCTGCTGGTGCAGGCGCTGGCGGAGCCGACGCCCGTGCTGCACACCGTGCACGGCGCGATCCGCGAGCTGGAGCGCACCTTCTACGCGGCGCTCGAGCCGACAGTCGGCCTCGTCGCGATCAGCGAGGCGCAGCGTGCCTCAGCGCCCGAGCTGCCGTGGGTCGGAACCGTGCACAACGCCGTCGACACCGACGCGCTTCGCATCGGCACGCGAGCCGAGAAGGACGGCTACCTGCTCTGCCTCGCACGCATCTGTGCGGAGAAGGGTCAGCACATCGCGATCGAGGTGGCCCGGCGCACGGGGCGGCGGCTCGTCCTGGCCGGCAAGGTGGAGCCGACCGACGCCGGCTACGAGTATTTCGAGCGCTCGGTGCGGCCCGACATCGACGGTGATCGTGTCATACATGTCCACAACAGTGCCGGCGACGACAAGGCACGGCTGCTGGCGCGGGCCGCGGCGCTGCTGGCGCCGCTGCAGTGGGATGAGCCGTTCGGGCTGGCATATGTCGAGGCGATGGCCAGCGGCACGCCGACGATCGCCTTTCCACGCGGCGCGGTGCCGGAGCTGATCGAACCGGACGTCTCGGGGTTCCTCGTCGAGGACGTCGACCAGATGAGCGAGGCGGTGGCGCATGCGGACGGCATCGATCCGGAGCGCTGCGCCGCGGTCACCCGCGACCGCTTCAGCCCCGGCGCGATGGCGCGCGGGTACCACGAGCTGTACGAGGCTGTGCGGCACGGCCGTACGCCCGCGGGCGCCGCATCGGACACCGTGGTGCCGGAGCTCATCGGCGAGGAGCCCTGACGCCGTCTCGCCGGGCTCAGCCGGCGGGCACGGCCATCCAGGGCGCCGCCCCGCGCACGACCTCGAGGTGCGAGCCCGGCGCCCTCACGTCCACGTCGGAGGAGCCGTC
>JAFALX010000099.1 GCA_019234035.1 Candidatus Dormiibacterota bacterium
GTGAAGGTGCTGCCCGGTGAGACGCCCACCGCGTTTGCGCAGCGCCTGGACCTCGACCCGAGCGTGGTGCTCGACTACAACGCCCTCGCGTCGAACGACGTCCTGCCGTACGGAACGTATTTGCAGGTCCCGTTCGGGGGCGCTCCCACCGGAGCTCTGATCGCCGACCGTTTCACCGTCGCGAAATCGGGCGTGCCCATGGTCCCGGCAGACCACGGGTCGAACACGTTCCCGTACGGGCAATGCACGTACTACGTCGCCAGCCGCCGTGATGTCACCTGGGGTGGCAATGCCTGGACGTGGTTTCGCAATGCGGCCGGGATTCGTCCCGAGGGCCACGTCCCGGTGGAGGGCTCCATCGTGGTGTTCGGCATCGGCTGGCTCGGTCACGTGGCCTACGTGGAGCACGTCAACCCCGACGGCAGCTTCCTCATCTCGGAGATGAACTACTACGCGAACGGCGGCGGCTGGGGCCTCGTCGACCGCCGAACGATTTCTGCCAACGACGGCACAATCCTCGGCTTCATCTACTGACGACGCGTCTCGTCGGACGCCGATAGAATCGTATGTTCGACGATGCAGGGACCGAACGACGTCGCTGGACTCTTGGGACGCGCCAAGCGCTGGCTGGACTCACGCCTCGAGTGGGAGCTCCGCCACCGTCGCCGGGCGCAGCGGCTCGAGGCCCACACGCAGGATGACTGGCGCGGCGTGGTCCGCGCTTCGTATGTCGCGATACTCGGGCGCGAACCCGACGACCAGGGAAGGCGTATCCACGCCGAACGCTTGGCGGCCGGCCTTCCGCTCGAGGCGCTGCTTGCGGAGCTTGCGCTCGCGCGCGATGCGGAAGCCACGGGCAACTTCGCCGACCTCGCCGCGTATGCAGACGCGATACAGGACCGCGTGACGGTGCTGGAGCAACGGCTCGCCGCGTACGAACAGCGTGCTGCGGATGAAGCCCGAGCGGAGCAGCGAACGCTGCTGGCGCTGACCCGACGCCTGGCCGTGCTCGAGGACCGGCTCAATGCCGGCGAGGGAACCCCAGCATCACCAACTCCATCGGCCGCGTAGCACTGAGCCCACGCCCGTTTCGCATCGCGTACACGACGCCGGCGGACTTCGACCAGATCCGCGGGGGCGGCGAGCGGTATGTGCTGAACATGGCGAAGGCAGTGGCGTTCGCCGGCGGCGACGGCGTGACCGTCGAGATCATCAGCCCTGCACCTCAAGCAGCCGTGCGCTCACTCGGCCCCGGCGTCACGCTGCGCGGCGTCCCCATGAGTCCTGCCGGCGCGGCGTACGGCGAGGGCGTCTCGTGGGAATTCGTCGCAGCGCTCGAGAGCGCTGACCTGATTCACGTTCACCAGGTGTTCACGCGCATGGGCGAGGCTGCCGCGATCGCCGGGCGCATGCGCGGTGTACCGGTGTGCATCACCGACCATGGCGGCGGGACGAGAACGGTCGGCAGGCGGCTCGGCCTCGTCGACATGGTCGATGCCGCGATCGCCTATTCGCGCTGTGGCGCCACCGCTCTTGGCGACTCCGCGAACGTCACCGTCATCGAGGGTGGAGTCGACGCTGAGTTCTTCCACGACACCTCGGCATCTGGCGTTCGAGATCGATTCCTCTTCGTCGGGCGGATCATGCCGCATAAGGGCGTGGACCTTCTGCTGCGAGCTCTACCGGACGATGCCCCTCTCACCGTAGCGGGCACGGTCGCTGACGCGACGTACCTCGAACTCCTGCACGAGCTGGCGCGCGGTCACGACGTGTCGTTTGCGACGAATCCCAACGACGTTGAGTTGCGCGACCTGTATTCGAGCGCGATTGCGATCGTGCAGCCGTCGGTGCACATCGACGTCTACGGCCGCGTCTATCAGTACCCTGAGCTGATGGGTCTGGTGGCCCTTGAAGGCATGGCGTGTGGCGCACCTGCCGTCGTGCTGCGCACGGGCGCCTTACCGGAATATGTCGACGACGGCCTCACCGGCTTCGTCGTCGACAACGAGGCGCAGCTGCGCGATCGTCTCGAGCTGCTCGCGGCTGATCCCGAGCTCTGCGCTGCAATGGGGCGCGCCGCACGTGAGCGCGTCCTGACCCTATGGGACAGCCGCATCGCGGGTGAGCGCATGCTGAGGCTGTACCGCCGTCTCGCCGAGAACTGATGCGCATCCTCACCATCAGCAACCTGTACCCGCCGGAGCGATTCGGCGGCTGGGAGCTCGGGTGCAAGCAGATGGTCGACGAGCTCCGCCGTCGCGGTCACGACGTTCGCGTGCTGACCAGCACGCCGCGGGTCTTCGAGGATGGGGCGGTCAACGGTGACGTAGTGCGCTTGATGCGCCTCGAGGAGAGCTGGGACCCTGCGCTCATCGGGACGGATACGCCGCTTCGGCGATCGCGTCGAGTGCTCGTGGAACCCCACAACATCGAGATCCTCCATCAACAGCTGGACACCTTCGAACCCGATGTCGTCTATGTCTGGAACCTCCTGGGTCTCGGCGCTCTCGCCTTGTTGCTCGCACTGCGCATGCGCCGCCTGCCGTGGGTGGTGCATCTCATGGACGCGATGCCGCTGAACCTGGCGTCCGTGGCGTTCGGAGCTCACGTCCGCTTTGCGGATATGCTGTTTCCCGTGCTCGAGGGCACGTGGATCTCGTGCTCGCAGTCGCTGCTCGATGAGAACGCCGCCGCCAACGCGGTGTTGCGCGGCAACGTTGTGACAGTATCCAATTGGATCAGCGGGCCGCGGCCGGCCATGCGCACGCACTGGTACGAGCCGGGCTCGACGCTGCGGTGCGCGTACAGCGGTCAGATCTTCACACCGAAGGGCATCGGCATCATGCTCGAGAGCGTCGGCACGCTGGTCGCCGAAGGGCTTCCGATCGAAGTCGACCTCTACGGCGACGGGTTGGAGCGCTTTCAGTACGAGTCGATGGCGCTGCAGCTCGGCCTGAGCGACGTCGTGAGGTTTCACGGCCAGGTGGGACAGGACGCGCTGATGTCGGCACTCGCAGCGCACGACGTGTTCCTCTTTCCGACTGAGATGCGCGAGCCGTTCGGCTTCGCTCCGCTCGAAGCTGCCGCGGCCGGCTGCGTCCCGCTGGTCACAGGCGGCGCCGGGGTGACCGAATGGCTCGTTTCCGGCGTGCATCTGTTGACGGTTCGTCGCGACGCCGCTCACCTGACGGACGCGCTGCGCCGGATCATCGACGGCACGCTGCCTCTGGAGCCGGTCGGTCGCCGCGGCCAGCGCGTTGTGCTCGACGACTTCCACATCGAGGTCGTCGCCGACAAGGTCGAGGCGCTGCTCCAAGCCGAGGCTGAACGGCCGCGCGACGCTGCCGAAATGTCGTGGCGAGATATCGGCCGGTGGGCGCGTCTGACGGAGCTGCTCGCGGACAGCCTGCTCGCCGGCGATTGATGGCTCGCGACTACTGTCGCTGAGCACCTAGTCACGGCGACACGACGACGCGAAATCGCTCATCATTCCGGGTGAAGATGGGGGCTGATCGCCGCCGTACCGCGTTTGCGATCGTCGTCGCGTTCGTCTGTGTGGCGGTGCTCGGCTCGACGGGCATTCACCCGGCCGCCGCCGCGCCTTCAAGCTTCAGGCCTCCAGGGGACGCGCAGCCGCCGCATTCACACCGTGCGGTGGTGGGACGAGCGCAGGCGACGCGGCCGCCGCGGGGACTCGCGACGCGCGGCAACGCCGTCGCGCCGGCCGTGCCCTCGGGGACGTGGCAGCCGGTTGGACCCAGCCCGATCGCAGGGAGCGTCCAGGATCCATCGCAATCCGGCGGCCAGTACGGTGACGTCTCGGGGCGAGTGACCGCGCTGGTCACGGATCCGACGAACCCTGCGACGGTGTATGCGGGTGGTGCCGACGGAGGCGTCTGGAAGAGCACCAATGGCGGCGGTGGCTGGACTCCGCTCACCGATTCACAACCGACACTCGCCGTCGGCTCGCTGGCGATCGATTCGACGGGTCAGATCATCTACGCGGGAACCGGTGAGGCGAACGGCAGCCAGGACTCGCAGTACGGCGACGGGGTGCTGAAGTCGATCAATGGTGGTACCTCGTGGACCTTGATGGGAAGTTCGACGCTCGCCGGGCTGCACATCGGCAGCATCGCGATCGACAGCCAGGTGTCCAATGCGCAGCGGGTGCTCGCCGCGACCGACGCCGGGTTGTACATCTCGACCGACGGGGGCAGCACCTGGAATAGAAACACGAATATCGACAGCGTGATCATCCACCTCGCGGCATTCGATCACTCCATCTTCGAGATCCACCAGGACCCGACGATACCGGCGCGTTTCTTCGCAACGGTCGGTGACTTCTGCAACAACGAGCAGGGACAGGTCCTCGTGTCACCGGACTCGGGAGCCACGTGGAGCAACAGTGATTCGCTCTCCGTCTCGACTGATTGCTCGCAGCGCATCTCGCTGGGGGCCGGCCCGGGCAACACCGAGTACGCAGCGTGGAGCGACATCAACGGGGACCTCAAATACATTCGCAAGTCGACCAACGGGGGCGCGAGCTGGTCGACGGTGATGAATGGCTCTACGACCAGCTACCTCGACGTCGCAGGTAGCCCGCAGGCCTGGTACGACAACGTCGTCGCGGTCGACCCAACCAACCCCAACAGGGCCGTCTTCGGGGGGGTCACCGTAATCAACACGACCAACGGCGGGGCCTCGTACACCGATGTCGGCCACGTATACGACCCATCCGCGGGACTCCATCCCGACTTCCACGCCATCGCGTTCACCGGCGCGAACACGCTGTATATCGGCAACGACGGCGGCGTTTGGCACAGCACCACGCTCGGCGGAACGACCGGCCCGTCGTGGACAGATGTCAACAGCAACCTGAACATCACGCAGTTCTACAACGGCAGCGCGCTCAACGTCGGCACGCTGATCGGGGGCGCGCAGGATGTGGGCGACCCGGGACGATTGCCGACCACACCGCCGGCGCCACGCTGGCAGCAGTACGGCGAAGGTGACGGCACCGGGACGGCGATAGTGCCTGGGTCCAACGGGAATAGCGTCTATCTATCTGTGCCCGGTGCGGGGATTCTTCGCCAGACCAGCGCACTGTCCGGCGGGATCGAGGCGAATCCGACCATCGCCGCCCCGTGCAATTTCGGTGTGAATCCGGCACAGGGCACGGCGTGCGCCGACCCCGCGGCATTCGTCGCGCCGTTCGTCATGGATCCGAACAACGGCAACAAGCTGTTCGCGGCCACAAACCACGTGTACCGGAGCACGAGCGGCGGGCTCCCCGCGGGCAACGGAGGCTGGTCCCAGATAAGTCCCAACCTCACCAGCGGGACGGCGTTCACTGGGACCTCTGACTTCATCACCGCCATGGCGATGATCCCCGGGACGAACACGGTCGTCACCGGCGCCGGGCTGAGCGGCACGGTTTTCGAGACCACCAACGGCTCCACGTGGACGAACGTCAGCGGCAACCTGCCTAATGCGACCTCGACCAACTTTAGATTCGAGGGCTCGATCGGGTGGATCACCGGCGTCGCGATCAACCCCGCGAATTCCAGTGAGCTGTGGGTGACGATCGGTGACAGCACTGGCACCGGCACGGTGTGGCACACCACAACCGCGGGCGGCGCCAACAGCTGGGCCGACCTCAGCTCGGTCGGAACCGCGCCGATCACGGGTCCCGTGAACTCGATCGTGCAGGACCCGGCAACTCCGACGACGCTCTACGTCGGGACCGCCCTCGGTGTCTACACCTGCACCGGATGCGGGGGGGCATCGCCAACTCCCAGCTGGTCGACCGCGGGCAGCGGCATGCCCAATGTTTCCGTCGATAGCGTCACCATCTCGAGCGATCAATCGACACTGGTGGCATGGACCCACGGTCGCGGTGCGTGGGAGCTTGCGCTGAACCAGCCGATTCGCACGATGAGCACGTCGCAGTACACGCTCAACGGGAGTGACGGGACCACGTGGCAGACGATGGACCCGGCAAATCTCAGCATCACGTTCACCCCTGCCACCACAGGCCGGGAGGTGCTCACCGGCAACGCCGATCTCTGGACCTGGAACACCGGGTTCAACCAGGACATCGGAATCATGGTGAACGGGTCGCTCATCGCCTGGAAGGAGTCCGGCGGCTTCGCCGGCACGTTCTCCCCGAACGCTGCGGCGGTGCAGGGAGAGCTGCCGGTCACGGCAGGCACGACATATACCGCGCAGCTGGTCTGGAAGGCGAACACGGCCATACCATCCGGTGACAGGATCTCCGCGGGCGCAGGTAGCCCAGGGAACTTCTCACCGACGACGCTGCAAGCCGAGCTCGAACCGCCGATCGGGAGCGGGTTCGAGCAGGTGACGAGCCCGAACCAGTACACGCTCTCATCGAGCGACGGCGTGACATTTCAGCCGATCGATTCGGGTCTCTTGCAGTTTCCGTTCACGCCGAGCGCCGACTCAAACGTCATCCTGACCGGCAACGTGGATCTGTGGACATACAACGCCGGGTTCAACCAAGACGTTGGCATCAATGTCAGCCCTGCGTGTAACGGGCAGGCTTCGACGCTCGCGGCGTGGAAGGAGTCCGGTGGGTTCGCAGGCAACTTCTCGCCAAACGCGGCATTCGTTCAGGCCGATTGCCACATGACGGGGGGAACGCCGTACACCGTGAGCCTCGTCTGGAAATCCAACAAGAACTTGAGCGGCGCCAAGATCGCGGCAGGAGCCGGTTCGCCCGGGAATTTTTCGCCCACCGACCTCTACGCCGTGGTGAACCCGCTCTCCGGCGGCCCGCAGATCGCATCGAGCACCAATCAGTACAACCTCGCGAGCAGCAACGGCGTCACGTGGACCCCCGTAGATGCGAGCCTCAGCCTGCCGATCTCACCGGGCAGCACGTGCGTGGCGCGGATCACGGCGAACGCGGACCTGTGGACCTGGAACGCAGGCGTCAACCAGGACATCGGGATCGAGGTCGACGGATCCGTCGTCGCTTGGAAAGAATCCGGCGGCTTCGCCGGCACCTTCTCCCCCAACGCAGCCTTTGTCCAGGGTGCATCACTTGTGAGCGCCGGGCCGCACACCGTGACACTCGTCTGGAAGACGAACATAGCGAGCCCCGGAAAGCAGATCTCGATGGGCGCAGGCCCGCCGCCCGCTCCGTTCTCACCGACGACCCTAGCGGTCGAACTGCTCTGCTAGGGCGGCGGCGGAGCTCGATTTAACCGAGCGACCTTGCTCAGCCTCCTTCGATCTACCTCGTGTTGGTAGTGCGGGACGGACTACTGACTCGAGCTCACGATTGTGGGATGACAGTCAGGCGCGTCGGCGAGTAGCTGGGCCCGTTGCCGGCGGCGGCCCAAATCGTGCCGACGGTGGGTCTGTTCGCCTTCCACCAGACGGAGAAGACATACGTGTGCCCCGAGGTCATCGGGTACACCGCCTGCAGGAACGCCGCGTCGCACAAGGGGCGCCCGGCGGCGACCAGATTGCCTCAGCCGCTGAAGCGGTACCCGATTCCCGGCACGGAGTGGATGTACGTCGGCTTCTCCGCATCCGGCTCGATCTTGCGCCGCAGCCGGTACACGTGCGCATCGACCGTGCGCGTCTCGATCTCGACCTCGTATCCCCAGACACGACGCAACAGCTCGCCGCGGCTCATGACCTGTCCCGGCCGTGATGCCAGCAGCGCGAGCAGGTTGAACTCGGTGAGCGTGAGCATCACCTCCTCGCCGTCGCGGAACACCTGCCGGCGCCCGAGGTCGATGCTGAGCCCGGGGAACTCGAAGCGGTCACGAGGCTGCTCCTGCGCCGAGATCTCGCTCCGCCGCAGATGCGCGCCCACGCGCGCCATCAGCTCGCGCACCTCGAACGGCTTGGTGACGTAGTCGTCCGCGCCGAGCTCGAGACCGACCACCACGTCGATCGTGTCCGCCTTGGCGGTGAGCATGATGATCGGGACTCGCGAGCCCTCGGCGCGAAGACGGCGGCAGACGTCGAGCCCGCTCATTCCCGGCAGGTTGATGTCGAGGATGATCAGGTCGGGGTTCTGCTCGCGAGCCATCGTGAGGCCGTCGACTCCGCTCGCTGCTTCGAGAAGGGTGTGGTTCTGCGCGCTGGTCGCCAGCCGCACGATCTCGCGACTGGGGGCATCGTCCTCGACGATCAGGATCGTCTTGCCGCCGCCGCTCATACCTGCGCCGGGCTGAGGTAGGTGGAGATGCGTTGCACGAAGTTGGACACCTCTATTGGTTTGGTGATGTAGCCGGAGCAGCCGGCGGCGAGCGCCTCCTGCTCGTTCCCTTTCATGGCGTTGGCAGTGAGCGCGACGATCGGCACGGTCGCCGTCTTGGGGTCGGCGCGGAGCAGCCGGGTCACGGTGAGGCCGTCCATTCCCGGCAGCTCGATGTCCATGAGCACGAGATCGTATGGCTTGGATCGCGCTTTGTGGAGACCCTCGTCGCCATCCACCGCGATGTCGACGTCGAACCCGTTGCCCGCGAGCACCATCCGTGCCAGCTCGCGGTTGCTGACGTTGTCCTCGACCAGCAGGACGCGGTTGTGGGGATGGCCGTTGCTCATCTCGATGCCCGAGATGGGGAGGGTGAAGCTGAACACCGAGCCCTTGCCCGGCTCGCTCTCCAGCGAGATGCCGCCGCCGTGCAGCTCCACCAGGCGGCGGGTCAGCGACAGGCCGAGGCCGGTGCCCTCCACCTGCCGGGTGGTCATGGTGTCGAGCTGATAGAACTCGTCGAAGATCCGCTCGTGGTGCTCGGGCGGGATGCCGACGCCGGTATCGCCCACGTCGACGACGAGCTGGTCCTTGCGCCGCTGCGCCTTGACCCACACGTGGCCGCCCTGCGCGGTGAACTTGATCGCGTTGCTCAGCAGGTTGTACAGCACCTGCTTGAACTTGCTCTTGTCGGCACGAACCTCCAGCAACTCCGGCGACACGTCGATGCGGAGGTCGATCTCGCGGCGCTCGCTCAGCGATCGGATCACGTTGTGCACCTCGCGTACCGCCGAGAGAACCCCGAAGCGGTCGTACGCCAGCTCCATGCGACCGGCCTCGATCTTGCTCAGGTCGAGCACGTCGTTGACCAGCTCCAGCAGATGCTTGCCGGAGGCGTGGATGTTCTCCAGGCACTCCTGGCGCTGCTCCGGCGTCAGCTCCACGAGGTTGTCCTTGAGAATCTCGCTGAAGCCGAGGATCGCGTTGAGTGGCGTGCGCAGCTCGTGGCTCATGTTGGCGAGGAACTCGCTCTTGAGCCGCGAGATCTCGGCGATCTGCGCGTTGGCCACCTCGAGCTCGCGGGTGCGTGCCGCGATCTCAGCCAGCTGCCGTTGCTGCGCGGCGTACAGGCGGGCGTTGTCGATGCTGATCGCCGCCTGGCTGGCGATGATCTGCATCAGCGCCTGTTCGATGTTGGTGAATGGCTGCACCTCGCGCCGCGCGAGGGTCAACGCGCCGACCAGCCGCTGCGGTGACTCCAGGGGCATCACGAGACACGACCGCGGCGCGTAGGCAAGGTCCAGGGACTTGAAGCGGCGATCGCGCGTTGCGTCGGCGACGGAGACGATCTTGCGGCGCTGCGCGGCCCATCCGACGATGCCCTCACCGAGGGTGAAGTGGGCCACCTGGCCGAGGCTCTCGCTGAACGGGAAGGTGGCGATCGCCGACAGGGAGACCCCGTCATCCTCCAGCAGGAACACCGTGGCCGCGTCGCAGTCCACCAGGTCCGCGGCAGCCTTGAGCATGAAGTCGATGTTCTCCTTCAGCTCCAAACTGGACGTGAAGAGGTTGCCGACCTGGCCGAGCAGGTCGACTATCACCTTGTCGTCCATCGCGCAGCCGAGTATAGCCGTGGTTTTGCACAGCCAATACGTCTTTACAGTTTCTTCTCGCCCCGCCGTGGGCGGGGCGATGTCAGAATCCTTCCTTCTCTGATTGCAATCAGCCCTTGCGGGATCTGATCTCCTCGATGAGCCGGGGCAGGATCCTGAGCGCGTCGCCGACGACGCCCAGATCCGCGAGCTTGAAGATCGGGGCGTTCTCGTCCTTGTTGACTGCAACGATTGCCTTGGCGCCCTTCATGCCGACGGTGTGCTGCATGGCGCCGCTGATGCCAAAGGCCAGGTACACAGCGGGCTTGACCGTCTTGCCGGTCTGCCCGACCTGCATGGCGTACGGCACCCAGCCGGCGTCGACGACGGCGCGGCTGGCGCCGACGGCGGCCCCGCCGATGGCCTGGGCCAGCTGGTCGAGCAGCTCGAAGTTCTTGGGATCGCCGAGCCCGCGGCCGCCACTGATGACCACGGGCGCCTCCTCGAGCTTGGGGCCCGCCGCCGCCTCGGTCACGCGCCCGGTGACCCTTGCCGTGAGGTGCTTCTGGGCGACCGGGTGCTCGTTCGGCACGACATTCGCGGGCCCGCCGCCCGAGGCCTCAGCCGCGAACGACTTGGCGCGGATCAGCGCCAGCGCGGGGGGGCCCTGGTCGAATCGGGTGGTGACATCGACAGTCGCGCCGAAGATCGACGAGGCGACGTCGATGCCGCCGTTGGCGCTGACGTCGAGGCCGTTGGCGACCACCGGAACGCCGAGCCTTGCCGCCAGCCGGCCGGCGACGTCGCGGCCGGTGTAGGTGGCGCCGAACAGGATCAGGTCGGGATGGTGCTCGGCCACGAGCGCGGCCAGTGCGTCGGCGGCGGGCCCACCCAGGAGCACCTCGTCATACGCGGAGTCGGTGCCCGTGTGCAGCGTCTGGGCGCCGAACGCGCCGACCTCGGCAGCGGCGGCCGCGGCGGTGCTGCCGAAGGCCACGGCCTCGACCGTGCCGCCGAGCGAGCGCGCCTTGGTCAGCAGCTCCAGCGCCACCGGCGCCGGCTTTCCATCCGTCACCTCGGTGAAGACCCAGGTCTTGCCAACTGACATCAGATCACCTTCTTCGCGGCGAGGAAGTCGGCGATGCGCTTCGCCGCGTCCCCCTCGTCCTTCACGATCTCGCCCGCCGCGCGCTGCGGCGCCGCTGCGACCGCAACGATCGTCTCCCCGGCGGAGGCCGCTCCGGCACCCTCGAGGCCGAGGTCGACCAGATTGAAGCGGTCCATGGGCTTGGTCTTGGCGCCCATGATTCCCTTGAGCGACGGATAGCGCGGCTCGTTCACGCCCGCGGTGACACTGACGACGGCCGGCAGCGGCGCCTCAACGAGGTCGTGGCCGGCCTCGGTCTGGCGGCGGACGTGCAACAGCGAGCCGTCGTACTCGAGCGAGGTGGCGAACGTCACCGCCGGCACGTCGAGCAGCTCGGCGATCGCCTGGGGCACGACGCCGGTGTAGCCGTCGGTCGATTCCGTGGCGGCGATCACGACATCGAAGCCCTCTCGGCCGATGGCGGCGGCGAGCACGCGCGCGGTGGTGAGCGCATCGGAGCCGCGCAGCTGGTCATCGGTGATGAGCACGCCCTTGTGCGCACCCATCGCCAGCGCCTTGCGGACTGCGTCGAGGCCGCGCTCCGGGCCCATCGAGACGACCGTGACCTCACCGCCGTGCTTCTCGACGAGCTGCAGGCCGGCTTCGACGCCGAACTCATCGCCGGGGTCGAGCACCACCTCCACCCCGTCCCGCTTCAGGTAGTGGGTGCTGGGGTCGAGCTGCCCGGGGGTATTCGGATCTGGGATCTGCTTCACGCAGACGACGACTTTCATCGGCCTCCGTCCGTGACCGGTCCAAAAGTTGACATCCACGTCAACTTTAGCAGCGACGTACCTCTCAGCCCGGGCTCAGGCCCCGCCGTCCCGGCCCGGGAGACACTCCCAGCATGACACCGCTCAAGGCCTCGCTGGCCTCTCTTCTGACCCGGCGCTTCGCCGCCGCCGCCGCCCTCGTGACCCTCGCGGGCGGGGCAGCAGGCGGCGCCGCGTTTGCCGCCATCAACAGTTCGGCGGCGGCTCCCGTCGCCCAGGAGCTGGCGACGACAACGGCCGCCACCCCAACGCCCGCGACGGGCACGCCTGCCCGGCACGGACTTCGGCACCCGCTGGCGGCGGCGCTCGTGCGCGCGACCGCGAAGGAGACGGGCCTCTCCGCGAAGACCATCCGCCAGGACCTGCGCTCCGGCCAGACGCTCGACCAGATCGCGGGGACCAAGGCGGGCGACGTCGCCCATGACGTGCTGGCCGCCATACAGGCGCGCCTCGACAAGCTGGTGGACAGCGGCAAGATCACCAAGGCGCAGGAGGCGGCCCGCCTGGCCAAGGCGACCACGCGGATCCAAACGGTCATGTCGACCAAGCTCCTGCAGGGATCGAGCAAGTAGTCACCGCTTCGGGCCGGCGCCCCGGCGGTCATCCCGCCGGGCGCCGGTAGACTCCGTGCTCGTGCCCAAGCAGTACGCGCAACCCGATCAGGTCATCGACCCGACGCACAAGTACGAGGCGACGATCTCCACCGACAAGGGCGACATCGTGATCGCGCTCGACCCATCGAAAGCGCCGACGTCGGTCAACAACTTCGTCTTCCTCGCCGGCGAGGGCTTTTACGACGGACTGACCTTCCACCGGGTGGTGGACGACTTCGTCATCCAGGGTGGCTGCCCCGAGGGTTCGGGCCGCGGCGGCCCCGGCTACCGCTTCAACGACGAGCCGGTGCAGGGCGAGTACATCCCCGGCGCAGTCGCGATGGCGAATGCGGGCCCCAACACCAACGGCTCGCAGTTCTTCATCTGCACCGTCGACGACCGCAACAAGCTCGCCAAGTCGTACAACCTGTTCGGCCAGGTGGTGCGCGGCATGGACGTGGTCGGGAACATCCGGCAGGGCGACGTGATGCGCTCGGTGAAGGTGGCGGAGGCGGCGTGAGCGACTCCGGGCTTCGCCTCATGGCAGTGCACGCGCACGCCGACGACGAGACGATCACGATGGGCGGCACGCTCGCGCTCTGCGCGGACCGCGGCATCACGACGCTGAACGTCTGCTGCACCGACGGCAAGCTCGCCACCATCGTCGATCCCTCGATGCCGGAGGCGGAGACGCGGCCACGCCTCGCCGAGATCCGCAAGGAGGAGCTGCGCACGGCACTCGGCATCCTCGGCGTAAACGAGGTGATCTTCCTCGGCTATGGCGACTCGGGCATGGCGGGAGCGGAGACCAACCAGCTCCCGGACGCGTTCTGGATGGCGAACCTCGACGAGGTGGTGGGCCGGCTGGTGGAGATCATCCGCCGCTTCAAGCCGCACGTTGTCGTCACCTATGACAGTAATGGAGCATACGGGCACCCCGACCACATCCAGGCGCATCGCGCCGCGCTCCTCGCGGTCGAGGCCGCGCACACGCCTGTCTATGGCGACCGCGGCGAGCCCTGGCTGGTGCAGAAGCTGTACTACACGGCGTTTCCGCGGGCGGCGTTCAAGGTCATCATCGAGGTCAGCAAGGAGCTGGGCATGGAGCCACCGTTCGGTGTCGACAACGTCGACGACCTGCCATTCCTCGCCGCCGACGAGCTGGTGACGACGCGGATCGACTGCCGGACGACCGTGCTGCGCAAGCGCGAGGCTCTGCGGGCGCACCGAAGCCAGATCGCGCCGGACTGGCCGTTGCTGCGCGTGCCCGAGGACATGGCGTTGAAGTACGCCGACGAATGGTTTCAGCTGGTGATCACACGCAAGCCGCGCCCGGAGCGTGAGACCGACCTCTTCGAAGGGATCACCGCCGAGGAGCCCGTCGCCGCCGGATAGTACGAAGGGGGAGAGGGTTCCCCCTTCGGAAACCCCCATCCAATGGTGTCGGCTACGGGGAAGTGAATTCCCCTGCGCCGACCATCAGATTACCGTTGAACCACCATGGCGATGCCCTGGCCGCCGCCGATGCACAGTGCGGCGAGACCGAGGTGCACGTCACGCTTGATCATCTCGTGCAGCAGCGTCACGAGCACGCGCGTGCCGCTGGCGCCGATGGGGTGACCGAGGGCGATCGCCCCGCCGTTGACGTTGAGCTTCTCGTCCGGGATCGCGAGCTCGCGGCCCACCGCGCATGACTGCGCCGCAAACGCCTCGTTGAGCTCGAAGAGCTCGATGTCCTTGAGCTCGAGGCCTGCCTTCTGTAACGCCAGCTTCACCGCGGGCACCGGCCCCATGCCCATGATCCGCGGCGGCACACCCGCGCTCGCGTAGCTGCGGATCCGCGCCAGTGGCTGAGCCGCGTCGCGCTCTGCGCGCGCGGCGCTCATCACCACGACCGCCGCCGCACCGTCGTTGATGCCGCTGGCATTTCCCGCGGTGACGCTGCCATCCTTGGCGAACGCGGGACGCAGCCCGGCAAGCGTCTCGACGGTCGTTCCCACGCGCGGATGCTCATCGGTGTCGATGAGCACCTCCTCCTTCTTGCGTTTCACCGCAACGGGCACGATCTCGTCGCGGAAGCGACCGGCAGCGATCGCCGCCTCCGCCTTTTGCTGCGACGCGGCGGCGAACGTATCCTGGTCCTCGCGCGACACCTCGAACTCGCGGGCGATGTTCTCCGCGGTGGTGCCCATGTGGCAGTCGTCGAAGGCGCACCAGAGCCCGTCACGGATCATCTCGTCGACCAGCGTCGCATCGCCGAGCCGGTAGCCGAACCGCGCGCGGTCCATGAGATACGGCGCGCGCGACATGTTCTCCATGCCGCCCGCGACGACGCACTCGGCGTCGCCCGCACGAATCGCCTGCGCCGCAAGCACAACTGTCTCGAGTCCGCTGCCGCACACCTTGTTGACGGTGGTCGCCGGCACGGAATCGGGAAGACCGGCGTTGATGGACGACTGCCGAGCTGTGTTCTGCCCGAGCCCGGCCTGGAGCACGTTGCCCATGAACACCTCGTCGACGTCCTCGACGTTCGCCCGGCGCAGCGCTTCGCGCACGGCGGTCGCGCCCAGCTCGGTGGCGGGAACATCGGCAAACACACCGCCCAACGTGCCCACCGCAGTTCTCACCGCGCTGACGATGACTGCGTCTTCCATGTCGTCTCAGCCCCACTATACCCACGCGCCCGGGTGTCCCCGGGTGCGCGACGATACGTCTGATGGCACTCCACGAGCTCCGCAGGCCGGCGAGCGGTTCGCCGTTGCTGCGTCCGACGGCCCCGGCGCCGACCGAGCGCGAGGCCGAGGTCGCCGAGGCCGTCGAGGTCTATCACCGCACCTACACCACCGTGTTGCGGAGCAGCGGCGAGACCGCGCTGCGCGTGCTCGAGCCTTCGCACAAGGCCATGGGGTCGAGCCTCCACCAGCTGGCCGCGTCGCCGGAGCTGGACCTCGGCGCCTTCCTCTACTCCCTGCGCCGGCTGCCCGACGCCATCCATCGCGCGCAGCGCGTGCTGATGGGGCAGTCGGCCGAGGTGTTCGCCCAGCGCGGGCACCGCGCGGTGACCGACTGGACCCAGGTCGAAGCGCCGGGCCGGCGGCGCCGCTGGTACGACGACGGCAGCGGCACGCTCGCGGTGCTCATCGCCAGCGCGTCGGACGTCGACGACCTCGTGCCCACGATGGTCGCGTTTCAGATCGAGTGGAACAAGCTGCACGCCAAGCTCCGCAACTGCACGCGCGAGGAGCTGCTGGCGCTGCAGCCGTTCGGCTGCGCGGAGCTGTGCGGCGGGTCGACCGACGACTGGGAGCAGCTGCGTGAGGTCTGGGGCACGGGGATGAGTGCGCGTCTCGCCGACATCGCGCAGCGTCCGATGGCGCTCCGCGCGCGGATGCTCGGCGGCACCGAGGTCGGCTACGCACGCGTGACGCGCCGCTGGTGGCAGCAGGTCGAAGGGATCATGCGATCCGAGTCGCTGCTCAAGCGGCCCGTGTACTTCGTGAGCAGCAACTCGCACTCGCTGGCGAACCTCGTCACCGGGGTCGCGCCGCGCAACGAGGATCGCATCGCCGAGTGGGTCGGCGAGCATGGTCCGCCCGAGCTGCAGCAGGAGCTGCAGCGCTTTCGCGACGGCGCGGGCGAGGGAGACTGGCACAACTTCCTGTACTACGCGGCGCGGCAGCATCTGCGCCACGCGCGGGAACCCGACCGTGTGGCGCTGCGCCGCAGCGAACGCGAGGCGGGCGTCCTCAGTGTGCCGAGCCGCACCGCGCTCGACGTCGCCGCGCAGGTGATCCCGCTCGACCGGCTCAACATCGCGAACTTCGACGACCGGCTCGGCAGCATCGACGCTGCGGCGCTCGCCGCAACCAACGCCGTGGTCGTGAACATCGACTATCCGCTCGGGCTTGCGGCGTACAACATCCTGCGCGAGGTGGCGGAGACCGCGTCCGACCTCCGCGGCGTGTACGTGCTCGGCAAGGCCGCGACGCTCAACGCGGACGTCGGTGACGTGATGATCAGCAGCGTCATCCACGACGAGCACAGCGGCTCGACGTACTGGCTCGACAACGTCTTCACGGTCGCGGACATCGCGCCGTACCTGAAGTTCGGCAGCGGGCTCGACAACCAGCGCGCCGTGAGCGTCAAGGGCACGTTCCTGCAGAACCGCGGGTATCTCGACTTCTATTACCGCGAGGCGTTCACCGTCGTCGAGATGGAGGCGGGTCCGTACTGTGCGGCGATGTACGAGCTCACCGAGCCGTCGCGGTATCCGATCGGCGAACCCGTCAACTTCTCGAAGCTGCCGATCGACTTCGGGATCATCCACTACGCGTCGGACACGCCGTACACGCAGGCGCGCACGCTCGGCGCGCGCGGACTCTCGTACTTCGGGATGGACTCGACCTATGCGTCGTCGATCGCAATCCTGCGGCGCATCCTCAGCAGGGAACGAGCCCTCACCGGGGAGTGACCTCGCCGCTCAGCACAGCGGACCGCGCCATGCGGTCGCTCGAGCGCAACGCGACCACAGCGCTGGTGGGTGCGACCGTCGCGGTGTCGTTCTCCGCAATCTTCATCCGCCTCGCCGACGCAACGCCCGCGACCGTCGTGTGGCTGCGCATGGCGCTGGCCACGGTGCTGCTTCTGCCCTTCGCCGTCACGGGATTCACGCGCGGGCCGCGGCTGGCGCGCGTACAGGCGGCGCTGATGGTGCTGGCCGGCGTGCTGCTCGGCGGACACTTCCTGCTCTGGACCGCGTCACTCGGCCTCACGTCGGTGGCCGCGAGCGTGCTGCTCGTCTCGGTGCATCCACTGCTCGTCGCGCCCGCTGCGCGATGGATGCTCGGCGAGCGCGTCCCGCTGTTCGCGGTCGCCGGCATCGCGCTCGCGCTCGCCGGCACGCTCGTCACGTGCCTCGGCGACCTGCGCATCAGCTCGAGCGCGCTCGCCGGCGACGGTCTCGCGCTGGGCGGCGCCGTGTGCCTCGCCGGCTATCTGCTGATCGGCCGCGGGGTACGCGGCTCCATCGGCGTCGCGCCGTACTCGGCGGCGGTGTACGCGGTCGTTGCGCTGACCGCCGTCGTCACCGCTGCGGCGCAGCGCGGCGTGTCGGTGCCGTCGGGCCGCACGCTCCTGGCGTGTCTTGCCCTCGCGGTGGTGTGCACCATCGGCGGACACACCGTCTACAACTGGGCGCTCAAGCACGTGCGCGCGCTGGCGGTGTCGACGTCCTTCCTCGGTGAACCGCCGCTTGCCGCACTGCTTGCACTCGCAATACTCGGCGACGTCCCGCCGCTTGCGACGGTGCTCGGTGGCGTGCTCATCCTGGCCGGCCTCGCGATCAGCCTGCGCTCACTCGGCAGCGATCCGCGGGCGCCGGAACCAGCGCTCGAGTGAGCCGCGCCGCGCGCGAAATCGAAATCCTGTAACAGTTCGCGACCCGCTGCGAGGCCGGTCCTATGCTGCGCCCCGACTGACACAGGAGTTCGGCGACGCCGGTGCGTCCTCCCCGGGTCTCCCCAGAACAAGCCCCACTCAGGAATGCTCACCGTCACGCGCCGCCGCGTCCTCGTGCTCGCCATCCTCCTTTCGGCAATGGCGGGAGCACTCGCCGGTGTGCGTCTGGTCGCAGCCGACTCGCCGATGCACGGCATCGACGTGAGCTCGTTCCAGGGCTCGATCAACTGGAATGCCGTCGCGTCGGGAGGCATCTCGTTCGCGTACATCCGCGCCGGCGAGGGCACCAGCAGTCCTGACGGTGACTTTCAGCAGAACTGGAACGGCGCGATGAGCGCCGGCATCAAGGTCGGCGCGTACCTGTACTTCCATCCGTCGGAGGATCCGAACGCGCAGGCGGACCTGCTCCTGCAACAGCTGCAGTCGGTGAGCTTCGGCCCGGGACAGATCAACCCGGCGATCGACGTCGAGACGACAGACGGGCTCGGTCCGGTGGCGGTGGCGGCCGCGCTGGGCGCGATGGTCAATGACTTGAACGCCGCCCTCGGGCAGCTGCCGACGATATACACCGCGCCCTCGTGGTGGGACGGCAACGTGC
The DNA here is from genome assembly GCA_019234035.1 of Candidatus Dormiibacterota bacterium. Taxonomy (GTDB): domain Bacteria; phylum Chloroflexota; class Dormibacteria; order Aeolococcales; family Aeolococcaceae; genus JAFALX01. The sequence continues at coordinate 18,397 of JAFALX010000099.1, forward strand.
AGTCGGGCGCATTCGCGAACGACCCGCTGTGGGTGGCCAACTGGTGCACGGGGTGCAGCGGTCCGTCGACTCCGGCGAACAACTGGGGCGGATACGGCTGGCAGGCGTGGCAGTACACGTCGAGCGGCTCCGTCGGCGGCATCGCCGGCAACGTCGATGCGGACGTCGGCAACCCGGCCGTGCCGACGTACGCGGGCGCGACGCCCCCCGGTGTCAGCGGCGGCATCGCGCTTCGCGCCGACGGCAAGTCCGGGTACACGGTCGACGGCCAGGGCCGCATCACATCGTTCGGAGGCGCGCCCGCCGTGACGTCGCCCGCCACGTGGCCGTACACCAACATCGTTCGCGGCATCGTGCTGCGCAGCGACGGTGCGAGCGGCTACACGCTCGACGGCTTCGGCGGACTGCACCCGTTCGGCGGCGCGCCGGCGCTCGCGAACTCCGCGTACTGGCCCAACTGGGACATCGCGCGCGGACTTGTGCTCGACCCCGATGGGCTGGGGGGACAGGTCCTCGACGGCTACGGCGGCATTCATCCCTTCGGCAACGCGCCCACGCTGTCCACCTCCAGCTACTGGCCGTACTGGGACATCGCGCGCGGGATCGCGCTCGACCCCGACGGCAACGGGGGGCAGATCGTCGACGGCTACGGCGGCATCCACCCGTTCGGCAACGCAGCCACCTTCGGGTCCACGGGCTACTGGGCCGGCTGGGACATCGCGCGTGGCATCGCGCTCCTGCCCTCCGGAAGCGGCGGATACGTGCTCGACGGGCTTGGCGGCCTGCACCCCTTCGGCAGCGGCACCTCGACGCTGTACGGCGCGCCGTATCACTCCGGCACCGACAGCGCGCGTGGCATCGCGCTTGTGTCGTGCGGCAACCCGGGAGTGCTGTGCGCCGCGCTGCGCACCGCCGCGTTCAAGGGGACTCCCGGCGGCGCCACGCTGATCACCAACGTCGTGCCGAATGACAGCGGCGGCGTGGCGCTGCGGAGCGATGGCGTCTCCGGATATGCCGTCGACGGCTCCGGCAGCATCGTCGCCTTCGGCGGCGCGCCGGCGGTGGCACAGCCAAGCGGGTTCACCGGCGGCGACATCGCGCGCGGGATCGTGCTGCGGTCCGACGGCGTCTCCGGCTACGTCATGGACGGCTACGGGACGCTGCACCCCTTCGGGAGCGCGCCGACGCTGCCCAACACCCCCTACTGGCCGGGATGGGACATCGCGCGCGGCATCGCGCTCGACTCAGATGGACTCGGCGGTCAGATCCTCGACGGCTATGGCGGCGTGCACCCGTTCGGCAACGCCACAACGCTCTCGACCACGGCGTACTGGTCGGGCTGGGACATCGCGCGCGGGCTCGCGCTCGACCCGGGTGGACAGGGCGGCCAGATGGTTGACGGTTACGGTGGTGTGCACCCGTTCGGCAACGCCGTGACGCCGAGCGTGAGCGCGTACTGGTCGGGCAACGACTTCGCCCGCGGCATCACGCTGCTGCCGAGCGGCAGCGGTGGCTACGTCCTCGACGGCTACGGCGGCGTGCATCCCTTCGGCACCGGGGTGCCGTACCTGCAGGGCGCGCCGTACCACAACACGCTCGACACCGCGCGCGGTGTCGCCGCCGGCTCATGCCTCGGCGCGCACACCTGCGTCGTGGAGCGGACCGCAGCCTGGATGGGGTCGAGTGAGGCGCTGACACGTGCGGACGACACAACGACGTATGTCGAGGGCGGTGTGGCGCTCCGCAGCGACGGCACGTCCGGCTACACCGTGGACGAGCACGGCGACATCACGGCGTTCGGTGGCGCACCGGCGGTGACGCCGAGCGCGACGTGGACCTCGAACCTGACACGCGGCATCGCGCTGCGCTCCGATGGCGTCAGCGGTTACGTGCTGGACGGCTATGGCGGCCTGCACCCGTTCGGCGGCGCACCGGCGCTCGCCACGACGGGGTCATGGCCGAGCTGGGACATCGCGAGGGGCATCGTGCTCGACGCGGACGGTCTTGGTGGTCAGGTCCTCGACGGGTACGGTGGTGTGCATCCGTTCGGCAACGCGCCGGCGCTTGCGGTGACGGGGTACTGGCGCGGCTGGGACATCGCCCGCGCCATCGCGCTGCTGCCGTCGGGAGCCGGCGGCTACGTTCTGGACGGGTATGGCGGGATTTCGCCGTTCGGCACCGCGCCGCGGCTCACGTCGACCGCGTACTGGTACGGCTGGGACATCGCGCGCGGCATCGCGCTGCTCCCGTCGGGAACCGGTGGCTATGTGCTCGACGGATTCGGCGGCGTGCATGCGATGGGATCGGCGCCGGCAGCACCGAGCCCGTCGTACAACTCGAGCGTCGACGCGGCGCGCGGCATCAGCGTGGTGGCATGCAGCCCGGTGGCGTGCGGCGTGGTCGACTCGCTCGCCGGACGCTACCCCAACCCAGAGGACGGGACGGCCACCTTCACCGTTCCGTAGCGCGGTGCGCTCAGTGTTTGCTCCGCACCGACCTGATCGTCCGCCACCAGTCGAGCGTCCTCGACAGGCCCTCGTCCAGCGGCGTTGTCGGCGTCCAGCCGAGGGATTCGAGCGCGCGCGTCACATCGGGGCAGCGGCGCTGCGGATCGTCCTCAGGCAGCGGGAGATAGTCGATGTGGTCCTCGGCGATCCCGCTGAGCCTGGCCACCCGACGCGCCAGCTCGAGCATGGTCACCTCCTCGGGACTGCCCAGGTTCACGGGGCGAGTCTCACGGGACGCGAGGAGCAGGAGCACGCCGGCCACCAGATCGTCGACGTAGCACAGGCTGCGCGTCTGGCTGCCGTCGCCGTACACCGTGAGCCGTTGGCCGGCGAGCGCCTGTGAGAAAAAGTTCGGCACGGCGCGACCGTCGCTCGGGCGCATGCGCGAGCCGTACGTGTTGAAGATGCGCACGATGCGCGTGTCCAGCCCATCGCGGTGGTACGCCATCGTGTACGCCTCGGCACACCGCTTCGCCTCGTCGTAGACGCTGCGCGGCCCGATGGGATTCACATTGCCCCAGTAGTCCTCGCGCTGCGGGTGCTCCAGCGGATCGCCGTATATCTCGGATGTCGACGCGAGCAGGAACCGCGCGCGTTTCTCGGCCGCCAGGCGCAGCATCGCCCGCGTGCCGGCCGTGCCGACGTCGAGTGTGGCGATGGGAAACGCGCTGTAGTCGGGCGGTGACGCCGGCGACGCGAAGTGCAGCACGGCATCGACCGGGCCCTCGATCTCGACGCCGTTGGTGACGTCGCGCTCGAGAAATGTCGCCGCATCGCCGATCTCCCTCAGGTTCTCGGCGTTGCCGGTGAGCAGGTTGTCGACCACCACGACATCGTCGCCGCGCGTCACAAACGCTTCGGCGATGTGCGAGCCGACGAACCCAGCACCTCCGGTGAGGACGACCCTCACCGGCCCACGCCCCGGTACACGAAGCCCAGCTCCTTCATCTCGCCCGGGTCGAAGATGTTGCGGCCGTCGACGAGGATCGGCCGTCTCATCAGCCGCTTCAACCGCTTGAAGTCCAGCCGGCGGAACTCGTTCCACTCGGTGACGACGACCAGCGCCTCCACGCCGCGCGCCGCCTCGTATGCGTCGCCCGTCATCGTCACGCCGGGCAGCAACGACGCCGCGCGCGGCATCGCCGCGGGGTCGAACGCCTTGACCGTGGCGCCCTTCTTCAGCAACGCGCCGATGAGCCGCAGCGACGGCGCCTCGCGCATGTCGTCGGTGTTCGGCTTGAACGCGAGCCCGAGCACGCCGATGTCGAGGCCGCGGAGCGGCCCGACGAGCTCGTGCAGCTTGTCGACGAGCAGCGTCACCTGCGCGTCGTTGATCTCCATGACCGCGCGCAGCATCTGCGGATGCGCACCGATCGACTCCGACATCCGCGTCAGCGCGAGCACGTCCTTGGGGAAACACGACCCACCGTAGCCGAGGCCCGCATTGAGGAACGCGGGTCCGATGCGACGGTCGAGCCCGATCCCCTCGCTGACCACCTGAACGTCGGCGTCGAGCTTCTCGCACACCCGCGCGATCTCGTTGAT